>DATDXX010000024.1:0-3752 GCA_036517135.1 Minisyncoccota bacterium
GCCCACCCGTGCGCGCACAATGAGAGAGCCGCCTGTCGGCGGCTCTAGGCTCTCTAATCTTCAATGGTTTTGTTAAACGGTAACTCCAACGGCTCTGATCGCTTAATATGTTCATACACCTTCAAGACAGCAAAGGATTGATTAACATGAGTACCGATTGATTCATCAAAAACCTGCGTTATCTGGAGATCAACTTTCAGCTGATCTCCTTTTGAAAATGCCTCTCCTTTATCAATAAGGCTGAAGAAAGTTTCGTCAAAAATGTTAGCAGATATTTTGTTCCCGTTGTGAAAGAATTCCCATTTTCGATCTGTTTTCTCAAAAACAACCTTATAGATATAAAGGTTGGCGGCTTCTACAATAATACGAGAATTTTCAGAGTCTATTTGTTGCTTGATGGACATTCGTGCGTAGTCCTCTTTTGCTACTTCAATTATTTTTTCTTTCCCATTCCTGAATACCTCAAAATTGGTTACGGCTGGATCTTCACTCAAAGCAGAAAAATTCTTTGAGATACTATCCGGTATCGCTGGAGTCGTCATGTATATGTTGTAGACATTCTCCGCAATTGTCATAGTGGAATCATCTTCAAGAGTAATGGTAGTAGAGTGATCCTCAGTTTTTACTTCCTTTGTTTTTCTTCCACTAATAAATTTGTGGATGCCATAAAGACTACCAACAATCACAATCGTATTTGCCAAAATAGTTGTACCGCTTAGGAGTGAAGGGTTATTAACAGCCTTAGTTACAAGATCAACAAGGAGACTTCCTTTTTCGGGAGCTTTGATATTTATATTTAGGGGTGCACCGCCGTTCTTTCTGTTTGTCTCCTTTACTACCGTTGTAAAATTAAGGACAGAGTATACGAAAGTTTGAACGTCTACTTGGTGATTCTGTCCGTCAAATTTTATTGTAAGAGTTTCTTGTTCCACTGATCCATTATAAAACTTTTGGGACATTAAAACCAATCTGCTCTTGTGCAAAAAATATCAATTGGCTTATCTATAAAAAAGCTAGCCTTTTTTCAACGCATCCTCATATAGTTCGACAAAGCGTTGGCTCGCTGCTTCGAGTATTTCGCGCCTGTATTTCTTAACTTCATCTGATAGTGGATCATCAACTACTTCCAAAGATTCAGGCTCTTCAAAAGAAAGCTGATTCCAATATCTATCCTTTCCACCGTATAGTTTTTTTACACCTGAAAACTCTTTCCATGCTCCTCTGTCTTTCTGGTCTCCGGTTACAGCAAACTCCTGCCTTGGACCAAATTCTCCGAGGCTTGCCTCTTCTAATTTTTGTATCCAAAGATTACGATTGATCGGACTCATTCCTGCAATTGTAATAAAACCATAATGTTGTGGGGGTCGTATCCTTTGTCTGTGCATCTCATCAGCTAATCGTCTGATACCTGCTCTAATCATTTTTAATGATTCGCCCCTAGCAACCATCTCAGTTACGTGAAGGATTCCCCCACTAATCTTACCTTCTTTTTGCAATTGAAATAGATACGACCCTAATGCTTCTATGGCCACGGTGATTTTCCGATCAGCAAAGTAGTCATCTCCAACTTTAAAAGATGGGACAGAGACTAATGTGGCCAGAGCTTCGCCAGCTTTACTATATATCCTGTTCAGTGCATGCAAAACAGTTTCCGATGCCAATCTGCCACTTGTATCTTCAGAAAATACGTGATCGAATTTGTGATCACGAATGCATTCAACCAGAGCACTAGCCTGTTTTGGATCAGCGAAGATGCTTTCAAAGGCTCCTACTAATTGTTTTTTTAAAAATTCTGCTTCATTTCTCGTCTTCCATTCTGTGCCAGCATTTTCAATCAGTGCTTCTTCATGAGCCAGATCAAGAGCGGTTTTTTTACCGACCAAAAAAATCTTTTTAAAGACTGATCGCCCCTCGTTTGCTTCATGGGCTTCCGCTTGCCATTGTTCCCAGGCCTCCACAGCCGATTCACGTACATATCCTCCCTCGGGCACCTCAACCATTCCTTTTGGCATTTGCTCATTCATGAGTTATTGGTTTTTTCAAAGACCCACCCATTCTTATCTATATAAGCTATAATCCCTTCATCCTGACTGAGCAGACTCGTTACAGATACTTTCTGTTTTTTCAATCGTATATCTTTATCGGCTAAAGATTCCGGCAGTGGAGTTCGTTCAGGTGAGAGAAAAGATTTTATTTTTGGCATGCGTATTTTCCCAGAGCCTTCGTCTAGCTCAATCGTATCGTATACAACAGCAAGCTTTTGCCAGCCTTTTTCCTGAAGAAATGCATCAAATGCTTTCCGTGTTGTGTCATCCATTGCTAATTCTATGCTAGTGCTTGACCCAGGCTCATACATACCTACCAGAAAACTCCTCATACCTTGTCTCTGTCGCGAGACCTCAGCGACATCTTTTGTTTTTGTAAAAATTGCATAAGGCACAAGCGGATCTCTTATTTCCGGAGCTGTGCCAGCAACTAGCATGTGTTCAAGTAAGGCCCTTGGATCTCCTCGCATACTGGCATCAGGTTGTTGAAGGCGTGTTTCAGCTTCAGTCATCTTTGTCACGATCGAAGCGGCAACCGTATCAGGAATATCCTTGTGAAATCGAATTCCGCCTAAAGTTTTATACTTAGCCGAGTCCATAGATTCTGGCATTTTACCTTCTATTCGTGATGGTTCCGCTGGTTCGCGTATAGGCATGATTATTTTGTTAGGTCATTTACTGTTGTCTGCAAAATTTTAGCAATTTTCTCAATGGTCCTCAAGGTAGGATTTTTCTTTCCGTTCTCTACATGACTAATATAGCTTTTATCTAAACCCAAAGCCCTGGCAACTGCACCTTGACTCATATTTTGCTTGGTTCTTATTGCTCGGATGTTATCTCCAAGTTTTTGATAGATTGATTTACCCACACGTTAAGCATATCGCCAGTTGCATTTATAAACAACGATGATCTATAATTCAACCAGAGAAAAGTTGTACTTCGTTCTTTCCTTTCCCACCCGCGGCTGTCTCGACGCGAAACAGCCGCCTCCCACCCTTGAATCCCAAAACTTGGCCGGCGCGCTTCCGCCTTTGGCGGAAAACAATCCGGATGCGAGGGCGGGGCTGTTGTGCGGCCGCCACGGCTTGCCGGGGCGGAGGCGATCAGAGCACCATTTTTGCAAGGCGTCCGCACGTTAGCCCCGAAGGTTCACTTCTCGCCTTGCTCGAAGTGCGTTCGAACTTTTTCAAACAAACACCACCAAACGGAAAATCGCGCGTCGCCCGACCCCGCGGACGGATGCGCCGGAGCCCCAGGGCCGGACGGAGCCAAGCCGAGAGAGCCAAGCTGGGTGCGGGCTTGGGCCAAGTCGAGCCGACAGATACCGCAAGAGTTGCCAAATTGTCGATGTAGAAGAAAGAATCAGCTACCATTTGAAATATGATCAAATACTTTATCTATTGTCGCAAGTCTAGTGAGGAGGAAGAACGGCAAATTCTTAGTATTGAAGCACAGCTCACCGAGCTTCGTGAGTACGCCAAGCAACAAGGTTTGTTTATCGTGCGAGAATTTGCCGAATCCCAATCTGCCAAAGCTCCCGGCCGTCCCATATTTAATCAAATGGTAGCTGAACTCGAGCAAGGCAACGCTCAAGGGATTGTGGCGTGGAATCCCGATCGTCTTGCACGAAATTCGATTGATGGCGGGCGTATCGTGTATCTCGTTGATACTGGTGCTATCCAATCTTTGAAATTCCCGACCCACTGG
>DATDXX010000025.1:0-5949 GCA_036517135.1 Minisyncoccota bacterium
AAAATACTGTCGTCGCATTTTGAGCTTTACGAAGAATATCGCGCGCATCTGGTCTCGATCCTCAAAAATTGTCTGCCTATAGTTGAAACTTACAGCATTGATGAGTGCTTTGCTGTTCTTCCTGAAATTAGCATAGGAGAGTTAGGGATATTCGTCCGTTCTTTAAAAAAGCGCGTGCAGGACTCGCTAGGTATTACATTCTCATTTGGAGTGGCTTTGACTAAAACTCTCGCTAAAGTTGCATCAAAAAAAGAAAAACCGGACGGTTGTGTTTTTCTCTTGACGGACGAATCTGTAAAAAATGCCTTACGACAGACTCAAGTCGGAGCCGTGTGGGGGATAGGCACAAAGACAAGCGCGGCACTTTTAGGTGAAAATATCAAAACCGCAGAAGACTTTATCAACACTCCACTAGAGACGCTGAAAAACAGATTCCATGAACCGGCGATTGAAACATGGCACGAGCTCAAAGGAATAAAAATATTTGACGTCTCTAACAAGCATGATGACCAAAAATCAATACAATCCACAAAATCGCTTGGATACGCTACTAACGATGAAAATCTACTTTTCTCGGAATTGTCGCGCAATGTAGAGGTAGCTTGTGAAAATTTACGAGCAATGGAAATGACAACAAATAAAGTCCATATGTTTTATCGTCTGGCACGAGGAACAAAACATCGCAAATGGATAGAAGCATCTTTACCTGTATCAACAGACGATCCGAAAGCGATCTTAAGAGAACTTCGGCCGAAGGTATGGTTACTTTGGCACAAAAACACCCTCTATAAGGCTACAGGAGTCACGCTCTCGGGTCTTATGAGGCCAAAGTCTGTCCAGAATGACATATTTGGTTGGCAAGAAGGCCATAATCAAGAAAAAACCTATCTAAGGGCCTTGGATGCAATAAATCGCAAATTTGGCTCATGGACCATAATGCATGCGTCAAGTTTACGCTCTGTAATAAAAAGGAGGGAAGAATTATTCGCGCGAGAAAAAAAAGATTCATATGAATATGGATTACCATTGCCATACATGGGACAAGTTTTCTAGTGCCGCAAAAGCGATTGTGCGACAGGGAAATGTACGCACAATCGCGCCGTTCTTTTCCGACATGCATTATCCACAACGTCTCAATGCATGTCGGAAAAGATATATTGCGCGACATCTATAATATTCTGGAAATCCACAAAAAAACCATTCTCCCCTATTAAATAAACATATTTACAGTCCTATTCCTGCGACCACTGCCTTTGAGAAGATTGCTGTTTTGTATATATATCCAAGAGAAAAAATAATTACGAGCATTAGGAAGCCGTAGGCGACGTGCTTGTAATGATGCTTCTCCAGCTCGATTGTGGTAAATCCAAAAAGCCCGATGCTAATGATAATTGCCAGAAATACATAAATTACATTTAAAAGATATTTTGGATTACTCATTACTAGATTCTTCCATGCCTTGAACTTTGATTCCTTCTTCTCCCCTACTCCCGCTATCGTTGGTGCCAGTGTTGCAGGCGTCGCTTCTTTGTTTTCCGTCGACATGAACGATTCCTGCGGTTTGTTTTCAAGATTTTTAGAAGTGGCAGAAACATCTTCTGACTCAGCACCCATGACGCTTGAGGACGTGGAAACAGTCCTTTCTGGAGTAGGATTAGGAAGGACAGCGACTATATCCGGAAGAGTAGGATCTATTGACGCAGCAACGGCGGGACTGCCAAACATTTCTACTACAAAGGTAGTTTCTCTGCCTTGATATGTTCCCTTCTCCGTAGCAATACCGATTTCCGTGTAGCGCTCGTTCAAAAGATTTGCCCGATGACTAGGAGATTTCATCCATGCATTATTAATGTCAGTTGAATCAGTAAAGTTAATCGCCAAATTCTCCCCTGCATAAACATACGAGTACCCCGCAAGCTTGATCCAATCCCAAGGAGCAAGGCCGTCAGGACTATAGTGCGCGAAGTATCCCTTAACAGCCATATCTCTTGCCTTCATTTGAGCTGCCCTTTCTAGAATAGGATTGACCGCAAGGCCGCCAATGCTATTTAGCTCTCTGTCTTGGTTCGCGAGATTCACAAGAGTACTCGAGTAAATCGCTGCTAGATAATTGCTTTTAGTGATTACATCTCTATGAAGCAAGCCCCCTGCGAAGGTGGCTAGAGCGATAAAGAGAAAAACGAGTACCCATATCTCTCGAAGCACATGAGGCTTATATTCATTGCCCTCATGGGGCAAAAAGAAGCGCAAGAGAAAATTATTGAGCCATTTGCCGATATTTTTCACACCCCTATAATACAACGGAATCGCATTTTTGCATAGTGCTCTATGCAGTGTAACTCATTGACGGCTAGAACACTCTATGGTACAAAGAGGGGCAAAGGTGGTAAAAATGGTAATATACATATTGGAGTATTTTACTATATTATTATTTAATTAACTAAACTGATTATGAAAAAATTTTTAGAATCGGTGTTTCGTTTCAAATCAATTCTTGCGCTTTCAAGCTTGATCGCAGTTGTTGGGTTTGCTAGTTTTGCAAGTGCCAGCCATTCATGGGGAAGCTATCACTGGGCGCGCACATCTAATCCGTTTACAATAAAAGTTGGCAACAACCTCACATCAGTATGGCAGACTAGCCTTACTACCGCATCTTCCGATTGGAGCGCATCCACCGTCATTGATACTGCAATTGTCCCCGGGCTTAAAAATCCTAGGACATGTAAGCCGACTCTCGGCCGCATAGAAGCATGCAACAGTAAGTACGGAAATAACGGCTGGCTTGGCATTGCGCAGATATGGACATATGGTTCCCACATTGCGCAGGCCGTTGTAAAGCTAAATGATACCTACTTCAACACCACAAAGTACAACAAGTCATCATGGAGACAACTTGTGATGTGTCAGGAGATAGCGCACGATTTCGGGCTGGACCATCAGGACTCAATCTTCACAAATCCGAATCTTGGCACTTGTATGGATTACACCAACGACCCGACGGGCACAGCCGGCACCAACGGCACCTTGAACAACGAGCATCCGAATCAGCACGACTTTGACCAGCTTGTAACAATCTATACGCATCTTGACGCCACTAACACGAGCTTTAGCACCACAGCTAACTCAAGTGCAGGCAATTCAGGCGACATGTCAGAAAGATCAGAGTGGGGCAAGGAAATAAGAAAATCTGAGAACGGACGTCACTCGTTATTTGAACGCGATCTAGGTAACGGAAAAAAGGTACACACATTTGTCACTTGGGCTGATTAAGACGTAATCTCAAAATATATAATCTCTCTCTTCCCTATCTCCTAGGATCAGTAGACTGCTATTTCTTTCCACGAGATAATGCTGAAATCAGCAGTGTTAAATTTTATTTCTAGGTTGGTATAGGAATTTTGAAAACTTGCTTGTGTTTTAAAGGTTTTTTCGCTACCTGAAGTCGTGATCTTGCCGATAGTGCAGCTGTATCCGCTTATGATCACAGGACCGCCTCCGTATGCAATGTCGTTTGCAAACTGCAAAAGCGCCTGATCAGCGCACGCTTCAGAAATTGCAACACTTCTTTCTTTGAATTCGGTCTCAAGTATATTTGATCGTCCGAAAAATCCCCTGAAACTCGTAACTGTAGCAACTAAAATAAGAATCGCAGAAATGATAATAGCCGACATTAAAGCTATAAAACCATTATTATATTTTTTTTCTAATTGTTTCATTTGCGTAAATACTTTGTGGTGGATGCGACAAAACCATTGATTGTAGTGGATGCGGTAATGCCTGCTGGACCCGCACTTGACGGCGGTATATATAAAAATTGCAAAATACCCACCGTTACGTTGTCAGTCGTAAGCGGAAGATATGTTCCCCCTACCCCGCTCTCACTTATTTCTATCTTACCGGAGGCTAATCTAATAGCGATATTTGTGCCATCATATTTTGTAACTGCTAAAGTGTCGCTGTACCCTGCTACTGGGGTTGTGATAGTCTGGAGCCCCGTCAAGGCCCAGTCAATTTTTCTCAAAACAAAATTAATTTCCCCTTGAATTGTGGTCTTGGTTTCTGCACTAGATGAGCTCTCTATCAATTGATAGCTAGTGATAAGCGCGCCGCTCATTATCACGCCTAGAAGAGCAATATAGATAATCGTTTCAATCAATGTAAATCCTTTTTTGTGTTTCATAATTATGGGCTGTAAAGAATCTGAAGGTTTGGAGTCGACAATCCGGTAGCGTAGACAAAATTATCCTCATAATCAATTGCTATGGGTTTATTGCCGAAATTGAAGTCCAAGTAAATGCTCTGAATGTTTGTGGGATTCAAAATATTCCACACATAGAAACCTCTAGAGCCTCCGCTATGAGAGGCTAGAAAGGCGAATCTGCCGGCTATACGAATATCAGTGACATTTGCATTGATTTCTTGTTGGCCAATTATTGGCAAGCCACCGACAGCGGTCAGAGGATTCGATGCGTCCAGAATATAAAACTCTGGACCAGTAGCTATCTCATCCCTCCCAAAATACAATTTGTTCCCTAGGAGAAACAAGCTCCTCCCGTCCTCGTTGCCAGAAAAATTATGCCCAGCACCCGCAATTTCCGTAATCAAGGCTGGATTGGAAACATTGTAGACAAGTAGCTCTCCCCTTGTGTCAGTTTCTGTGGCAAAAAAGCCTATACCATCTCTCACCACAAGATCGTTCACTGTGGTATTAAGTTGCTTGCTACCTCTTTCTTTTAGCCGCTCTGCTGGATCAGCATTTGACAAGTCAACATCAAAAACGTGCAATTCTGGACCGCCAACTTCGCGTGCTGTGATGTATACCTTTTTGTCGTAATAATAAATACGCCAACCCCAGGCAGTAGAGCCAGAGCCAGTGATACCGCTTAGTCGGCGCTTCGCTACCAATTCTGGGTTGTTTATGTCTGTCACATCAAGAACGGCGAGCTGGGCAGTGGTGCTTGCCATCGCGATAAATGCATATATTTTGCCGGTTGCAAAATCCTTATATGCATCTATGTCGTTAATCTCATTTAATGTCTCTCCATCGTCGTTGAAGGAGTTAGCAAACGCAACCATTAGCCCGCCTGATTGTCCGGGTATGCCAGCGGATATGACAGTGCGAGCGTCAGCAATGTAGAAGTGCTGATTGTTAACATTATCCGAATCTGATCCGAGATAAACAATTTTATTTAACACATCCAGTGTACTAAAGTCCCCGGGATTTATAGTATCGTCAGCAAAAACTGCAGGAGGATTCCACTCGTCCTCGGGTGCGTTCAAAGGGCAGTCGCCGCCAAGTGCGAAGAATGCATCTGTGCTTGTAAGGTAGGTGGTAAGCTCTATTTTTTGAGTACGGGGTGTGGTCGTCGCCCATGTGACAGTGCTTGTAGCTTGCTTTTTGCATTCAGAAATGTCCAATACTGCTAGCTCCTTATCATACAAAAGCGCGCCGGACGTCTCTGTGCTCGTTGCCGTCTTTACATCAGCAAAGTTTGCTCTCGAAAGCGCCCTCGCTTCCTCAAGTATCGCCTGCGCTTTGTAAAGAGCTTCGTTGTTCGTCTCTGTATCCACCGTATTTGACTGATTACCAAAGCCGACCATTATGACGGACGTAATAGAGAGAATTAGCACAGCAAAAGCAATAAGGATTTCAAGAGTGCTGGAACCTTTAGAAAATTTTTGCAGATTAATCTTTTTCATTTTAATGCCTGTCACGTTAGAGATGGGTTATCTTGGACAATCGCGAGCCTTAATGGGACTACCAATTGATGCGTCCTTCATTGTTTATGTAAATTGATGCTGTTTTTGCGTCACTAGTCAGGGTTATGTCTAATTCACTGGTGTATGGCGAAAGTTGCGGAACGAGCTTTCCTGTTATCTGCTCAAAAACCACCGGTGATAAGACTGCCAGTCCGGAAACACCGACAGACGCGCTCCCTGGAATAGTTT
>DATDXX010000026.1:0-12267 GCA_036517135.1 Minisyncoccota bacterium
GCCCCGAGGTATTGTTGGAACTCGCTTCACTCGTTTATTACCGCGGCAGAGCCGCGGAGTATTGAACTTTGTTAGCTCCTCGGCTCGGAAATGGAAAAGAGTACTTTTCCATTTCCCTCACTCTACGTCGCCAATAAAAAAACAAATAGGAGCGGTTAAATCACTCTCGTTGTCTTAAATCAAAGAATAAGGGAACGATTCTGCAAATTGAAGGAGAAGTAAAAGAGAGCCGAAAAGAGCGAGATTTTTGTAGAAATTAACCTCGTTGCCCATTTTTGCCGATAGATCAGTGTCTTTCCAAAAAGAGTGCATAAAAAATGTTGTTGGGACGATGAAAATAATAAGTGCGAGAATCGCGTAGGTGACATAAGCTCCTAAAATAATTCCAAGTCCTCCAAAGATAAGCAGAAAACCTGTTACGATTACAGCGAGTTTTGGCATCGGTATGTTCCTTGAACCGGTGTATAGCGCCATCGCTGAGATGTTTTTCAAATGGCCGATACCGCTTC
This sequence comes from Minisyncoccota bacterium, assembly GCA_036517135.1. Lineage (GTDB taxonomy): Bacteria > Patescibacteriota > Minisyncoccia > Phycocordibacterales > CAIRYW01 > JAQBQZ01. The sequence goes on from DATDXX010000026.1 coordinate 510, forward strand.
TAATCCAGAATGCGCCAAAGATGATCTGACCGATTATTCCTAAAATTTCCATTGTAGTATATATTTAGCTTCTAATAGAGCTCTATTATTGCACCAAATAACATATATTCCTAGTATGGTAAAAAAAGAAGCAAAATTAACATTCAATTCTGGGCAATAAGGGAGATATCCTTGTCACTATTTCATAATTTACGGTATCAATCTTAGAGCCAATATCTCCCGGAGTAATGCGCTCCCTTTTTTGTTCTCCTATGAGCACCACTTCATCTTCCGGCCGCACATTCGGAACATGCGACACATCCACCACGAACATATTCATCGTTATTATCCCAAGTACTCTGCATCTTTTTCCCCTGATCAAAACCTCCCCTTTATTTGATAATTTTCTGTCATAGCCGTCGCCGTACCCTTGAGGTATTACCGCGATCTTTGTCGGTTTCTTTGTAATGAAAGACAATCCGTATCCAACCGAATAATTTTTTGGCACAGTCTTCACTTGGGCGACATGGCTTACCCAACGCATTACTGGCCTCAAGTTGAATTTCTTTTGAAACTTTCTTTTTATCTGGAGTGATGGCCAGAGTCCGTATGTGCCGATCCCGATTCTTACCATTGATGCGTGACTAGGACTGATTTTATTTAAAAGCGCTCCAGAACTCGCGGATATATGACGGCACAAATTTTTATATCCGTGGCTCTCCGCGATACTTATCGCCTCACTGAAAGCTTTTATCTGCTTTTCAGTGTGTGATAGGTCCTTGCTGTCTTTCAGGTGAGAATAGTGAGAGTATATTCCCTCAATTCTGATATTTTTTAGTTTTTTTGCTTCCGATAAAAATTTATCCAATTCGCCAAGAAGTATTCCTTGTCTGCCGAAATACGCATCAATTTTGAGGTGGATTTTTGGTTTTTGCCTTTGTTTTTTGCCGATGTTATTTAATATTTTTAGGCGCTCTATATCGTAAATTGCAATTATGCACCCAAGCTTCACCGCTTCTAAAAGTTCGTCTTTTGCAATGTATCCCAAGACCAGTGCTGGTTTTCGAGTTACTTTTCTTAAAAGCCTCAATTCATCAATGTCGTCTACCTGAAAATAGTCAATGAAACGTTCTGTCATCTTTGCTATCTCGTTTTGGCCGTGCCCATATGCATTCGCCTTTATCACCGCAGCCAATTTTGTTTTTTTGGGGATAAGGCCTCGGAAAATTTTTATATTATGCTCCAGATTTTTTCTTGACAGCCCAATGTATGACAAGTGCCTCAGCATCTCGCTATTATATCTTTTTCAAAATTATTGGAATCATTGACAGAATCTTGAATTTAGGATACACTTCTGGCTAAGTGAATCTCGTCTCCATTTTTCAAAGTGGCTTTGGGAGTCATAAGGCCTAAAAGGTCTGCCCATAGCAATTCGAGCTTTGTGTAAAAAATAGTTAATAAATAGCGTAAATAGCGCTAGTAGCCCAATAGGGTTTGTAAGTTTATGTATAGAAAAACCAATAGTAATTACAGTAGCGGTTCGCGAAGTAGCGGTCCGTATAGAGGTAATAGAGGCGGAAGTTTCCGGCCTCAAAGAAGTGCGGGAAGCCGTGGTGCAGGTCGTGGCCAGTATGGTAATAGCAGAGGTGGAAGGGGAGGAGGGCGAGGAGGATTCCGTTCCAAGGGCTCTCGTATTGATATTTCAAAGTTTGTAAATAAAGCCGTCATTACGGAGGCGGTAGAGCATTTCGTACCGGAACATTCTTTCAGTGACTTTAAAGTGGATGATAGGCTTAAGGTAAATGTCTTGAAAAAGGGCTACACAACTCCGACACCTATTCAGGATAAAGCAATTCCACATATTCTGCGGGGTTCTGACGTCGTTGGTATTGCCAACACAGGTACGGGCAAGACGGCCGCATTTCTTATTCCTCTTATAAACAAAGTTATTTTAAACAGCAGGGAAAATGTTTTGATAATAGTGCCGACGCGCGAATTGGCGATACAGATTGATCAGGAACTTAAAGATCTTACTCCGCACATGAAGATATTTTCTGTCTGTTGCGTTGGAGGCGCATCCATCGGCAATCAGATAAGGGATCTTCGTTACCACAACAACTTCATAATCGGCACTCCGGGGCGTCTAAAAGATCTAGAAAGGCGCAAATGCATCAACTTCGCTAATTTTGCAACCGTTGTCTTGGACGAAGCTGACAGAATGCTTGATATGGGATTTATCAATGATATGAAATATGTCATGGGCCTTATGCCGAAAGTGCGCCACACCCTTTTCTTTTCTGCTACGATGTCTCATGAGATCCAAAGTTTAATCAAAGACTTCTTAAAAGAGCCTGTCACTATCTCTGTTAAAACAGGCGACACAGCGAAAGGTGTCGATCAGGATATTGTGAGAGTTGGATACGGCAACGAAAAGATAGATATTCTCCATGACCTTTTGAATCAAAAAGAATTTTCTAAGGTACTCATTTTCGGACGGACCAAACACGGCGTAGAAAAGCTCTCACGAATGCTTTTGGAAAAAGGCTTTAAAGCAGAATCAATTCACGGCGACAAGAATCATTCAAAGCGCCAGAAAGCGCTCGGTCTCTTCAAGAATGACCATATACAGATACTTGTTGCAACAGATGTTGCAGCAAGAGGCCTAGATATCCCAAATGTCACCCACGTCATCAACTACGATATCCCAGAAACGTACGAAGATTATATTCATAGGATTGGCCGAACGGGTCGCGCAGGGCAGAAGGGCAAGGCACTCACATTCGTAGAATAGGGAAGGAAGTCGGCCGTCCAGCTGGTGTGCACCAGCTGGACGGCTTTTGCTATACCTGATAAATAATCAAGAATTTTGGTATAATAAAGGCACTATGAAATACATAACATTGTTTGTTTTAGGTGTGTTGGCTTTTACTGGATCTGCGTATGTTGCGGAGGGAGCAGATGACACGTCGGTAAATAGCGCGACCTATGTCGGCACTACCGGCTCTTCTACAACGAGTACTACGGGAACAAAGGATGATAGCGATGGCGACGCTAAGGAGGATGCTCTGACGGACGGGCTTATGATAATTAGAAATAAGGAGTCAGATGACCCCGGTGAGACAAGCGCCGGTCCGGCACTTCTTGAAATAGATACTGTCCGTGGTGAATCCGCCAAAGGCCAGGTGGAAGCGGAATGGAAGGTAGAGAAGGGGGAAAAGTCTCAGGCGATAGAGCCGGATGAAATTGACAATAAAAGTAATGACGATGAGGAAGATAAGGATGAAGGCGAGGAGCACAGGAGCGCTGTGGCTGCCTTTGTAGCTGAGCTTCATAGGATAGCTAGCTCTACACCAGGTGGTATTGGAGAGAAGGTGCGTGAAGTAGCAAGGCAGCAAAATGATGATAATCAGGATGTCTCTGATAAGCTAAGCAAGGTAGAAAAGAGAGGTTCTTTCCTGAGGTTCTTCATCGGTACGGACCAAGATAGCTTGGAAGTGCTTATCGAGGCAGCTTCTACTACGCAGGCCCACATAGATGAGCTCGAAAAAATCAAGCTCGAAGCGTCTGCTAGTGTGCAGGCAAGCCTGGAGAAGGAGATAAAGACGCTCACAAAGGAGCTGGAGCGCATACAGAAAGTGACAGACAAGAACAAAGATGTGTTTAGTCTCTTTGGTTGGCTTGTGAATCTATTTGATTAAATTTGAGAAGCAAGCCACGCGGGCTTTGCCCGCGCGGCTTGCTTCTCATCTTAGTTTTTCTTTTTTATATATTTCCTGATGTCTTCAAAGGTGCCGCCGACTTTTTTGCCGGGGTTAAGAATATTTTGTGGATCAAAGATGTTTTTTGTCTCTTGGAAAAGCGAGATTATTTTCTCTCCATACATCTGAGCGAGAAAGGGTGTGCGTATGATGCCATCATTGTGCTCGGCTGTGATTGAGCCCTTGTATTCGTGCACTAGGGTATAAACTTTCTTGGAAAGCTCCAAAATGGTGTCGGTAGAATAAGGCGAATTAAGGTCCATCAAAGGAATTATGTGGAAATTGCCGTTGCCTGCATGGCCGGCGATGGTGTAGACGAGCTTGTACTCCGCAATTAATTTTTCGAGCTTTGGTAAGAATTCTGGGAGCACTTCCGGTTTCACTACAATATCGTCAATGAATGGCGCCGTCCTCTTGCCGTGTACGTGTTTTCTTAGCATATTGAAGCTTTCACGGCGAATGCGCCAATATTTCTCGGCTTCCTTTTGGTCTTTTGCTATGTGCATCTTATCTCCAAAGTGCCGAATCTTGTCTTCCACTGCTTTGAGCTTTTGAATGACGGCTTCCTCGCTTTGATCCGAAAATTCTATGAGCAAAATAAGCTTTGGCACGCCGCCTGTCGCCATCATCCACACTTCAGGCAAGAATTTGAGGCCCAAGCGAATCGTATCCCAGAATCCCAAGCTTTCGAAAAAATCAAAAAAGAATCTGACCGCGAGCTTCATAGAATAATCGTCGTAGCTTTCAAAGCTGTCGGGATTCATAGGAAGGACTTCGTTCACAATCTCGCTTAAATGCTTGATATCAGGAAGAAACACGGCGAGCACATCGGAATAAGGAGCGATAGGTATGAGCTTGAAGGTAATCTCCGTGATAATACCTAAGGTGCCTTGCGAGCCAACGATGAGCCGGCAGAGGTCAAAAGTATTCGTCTTTTCATCCCATACGTTCCAGAGATAGTATCCGGCGGAATTCTTGGACACATCGGGCTTGGCGGCTCTTATCTCTATCATGTTGTCGGTAATCAGTGCATGGATTTTTTTGTAGACACTTCCTTCAAATGAGTTCTGCGACATTTTTGCTTCTAGCTCAATTTTGGAAAGAGGGCGCACCTCGTATTCGTTGCTATCGGAAAATACCACCTTCAGTTTTTCAATATAATTTTCCGTCTTACCGTATTTTATGGTTTTCTCCCCGCCGGCATTGTTGGCAACCATTCCACCGACAGCGCAGATTTCTTTTGACGCTGTATATGCTGGCATTATGCGCTTTAGCTTCAAAGTCTCACGTTCCAGATCGTGATAAAAGCATCCCGGCTCCGCGATTGCGTGTGTTTCTGTCACTTCTTTTATTGCGTTCATATATCGGGTGAAGTCCATAATTATAGATGCTCCGATAGCGCCTCCGGACATGTCCGTGCCCGCCGAGCGCGCTGTGATAGAAAGCGATGGATCTTTCACCTTATTATCTGCCACAAATTTCACGACAGCTCGAACGTCTTCAGTGTCTTTTGGAAACATCACCACCTTTGGCTTTATTTCAAACAAACTGGCGTCGCGCGAATAGGCGAGAAGGGTTGCAGGTAGCTCGTCAATGTCTCCTTTGAAAGATTTTTTTAGGGGCTCAAATGATGTCATAGCATCCAGTATACGATATAATCAGGTGATGACAAAAATGCCAAAGGACTTTGCATGCGGAGTGATTGCTGTAAGGAAGGAAAGCGATAAATTCCTGTTTCTCATTGTGGATTCGGCGAAAGGCTATTGGGGCTTTCCGAAAGGACATCAGGACGTGGGTGAAAGTGAGAAAGATACGGCTTTTAGGGAGCTTTATGAGGAGACGGGGATTAGAGACGTAGGGCTTACCGACAAAAAAATTCTCTGCAATTATATTTTTGAATACAAAGGTGAAAAATCCGACAAAGATGTCGTATTTTTTCTTGGGTTTGCTCGCGATAGTAGGATAGATATACCAAAAGAATTTTCAGATGAGATCAAAGAAGCAAAATGGGCTTCTTTTGAGGAAGCATATAAGCTTCTTGACTTCGCCCCGACACAGAAAGTGTTAGAAGAAGCGAATGGTTATCTATCAAAAAAGTTTTAGAGCTTTTCTATCACCACGAGCTCGTGGTTAGGAAGAGATGGAATATTTATGGGAATTACTTTTGATATCAAACTTTTTTCTATTTCTTTTGAACCGCCGGACTTTTTTTGGGCGATTAAAATTCCTCCTTTTTTCAGAAGTGGCTCTGCGTATCTCCAAAGCACGGGCAAAAGAGCTACGGCGCGCGCAAGCGCAACGTCATATTTTTCTCGATAATGCCTTTCTTTATTTAAAATTTCCGCCCGACCGTTTACAGCTTTGGCATTTTTGATCTCTAAAACAGTGATGACTTCCTCTAAGAATTTTACTTTTTTACCTATAGCTTCAATAAGAGTCATATCAATATCTGGCCGCACGAGCGCAACAACAATGCCGGGAAACCCCGCTCCGCTTCCAATATCAATTATTTTCTTGGCATTTTTTGGAATCGCTTCCAAAATAGTGAGTGAATCCAAAAAATGCTTAATCCAGACGTCTTTCGGTTCTGTTATTGAGGTCAGGTTAAACTTTTCGTTCCATTCTAAAAGCAAGCGGAGGTATGTTTCAAGTTTTTCAGCTAAAAGCCCAGGATCTGCAATACTTAATTTTTCCGCGTATTTTAATAACTCTTCCATTTATATTGTGTATTCAACTGGCGAAATAATACTTTCAGGGTTCTTGCCGTCCCAGCTTATTTCACCGCTTAAAACTAATGAAGTGATCTTCGGCTGCCATAAATGTTCTGCTTGATTTACTCGTTTTGCTAAAGTTTCCGGAGTATCATCATCCATTATTGAGACAGCTTTTCTAAAAAATACTGGACCTTCGTCATAATTCGGCGTTACGAAATGCATTGAAACTTCGGTGTTTTTTACCTCACCTTGATTATACGCTTTTATTACCGCTTCGTGCACGTAATGGCCATACATTCCAATACCTCCAAAGCGGGGAAGCGGGCCGGGGTGAATATTGAATGTTTTTTTTGGATCAAGTCCGAGTATGGGCCTTAGCCATCCTGAGAGCGCCACAAAATCAGGATTTGTCTCTTTTATAATTTTTTTGTAATGAATCTCATCAAAAGGGCCGGCGAAATGAATAAATAGTACTTGAAGTTTTTTGCAATGAGTTGCAACACCTCCTTTACCATGATTTGACACAACGGCAATAATTTCTGCGTTAGGCAAACGGCCGTCTAGCGACGCTTCAACAAGGTTTGTCGCTCCCGAGCCGCCGCCCTCCTTTGTACCAGATGCAAATATTATGAGTCTTTTCTTCACCATTATTAAAATCATCTAATCATGACACGCTCTATTTGTAAATGCTCTTTAGTTTTCCATCTATTATGTTTCCGTTTCATCAATAGGGTAGTATAATTGTCTTGTGCAGGAAAATTCGCCTAAAAAATGGTTTAAAGCTAAAAGCTATGGCTACGGCTGGACGCCGGCATCCCCAGAAGGCTGGTGGGTGCTTCTGCTTTACATTTGTTCAAATATTACTGTTTTTTTTGCTATTGACGCGAACTCTTACTCCATAAGCGATACCTTGATCGCATTCGCCCCGGTATTTTTAGCGCAAACCTTTCTTCTTTATGTTATATGCGTTTGGAAAGGAGAAAAGCCGAAGTGGAGATGGAGCGGGAAGAAGCTTAACAGCTAGAGAGCTTGTGAGCTTGTCAGTAAAACAAAACAAATGTCACTAAACGATATAAATAAAAAGATTAATAGTTCAAGTTCTAATCCTTACATTGATAAAAAAGTTAGGATTGGTAAGGAATGGGAAGGCCAAAAAGAACTTGCTGACAAAAAACAAGCTGACACTGACACGAAGCAACTATCTCACTTAATGCTCCATAAAGAAAATCTAGCAGGGCAGATAAGTCAACTCAAGAAAGATATTTACAATGAAAGCCGCTCCGCAAACTCGAACAGATCATTTCTTGCTGAGAGGGAAAAGATGCTCCATAAGTTGCAGAGGGACCATTTGGAGATTCAGGGCGAGATTTTAGCGAAGAAAGGTGTAGATACAGGTCCTGCTCATAACGTTCGCTTCAACAAACCCCATTACTTCTGAAGTAACAAATAACTCATAACTCATAACTCATAACTTTTAACTTACCAACATATTCACCCGCCAAAAAATTTGCTTAAAAATTTAGGCGGGTAAACTTACAAACTTTCTAACTTATTCTCATGTCTCTAGGCGATATTTACGGCAAAAGAAAAAAGTCAGGAGCCGATCTTTATTCAGAAAAAGAAGGAAAGGTCGTACTCAATACTCAAGCTGGATACGGCAGTCAAGATAGGAGTGTCATTATAGATGCTAAAAATAAAGTACTTGAAAAAAGACGCGCTGATCAGATGATTCTTGAAAAGGAAATGCGGGAGCTAGATCGTCAGATAGTTTCTGCCGACTTACGAAAAAAAGATACTGCATCATTCAAGATAGTGGCTTCAGGTATCACGCAAAAAAGGAAACTTCTAGAAGCTAAAAAACATCGCATTGATGATGAAATACGTCGACTTGAGAATGATGTGAGAGTGGCAGGACTTAGACACCTCTAAGAAGCTTATCAGCAAGAGAGCTAGTCAGCTTGTGAGCTTTAAAAATGAGGGTTTTGTGGTAATATCTCCGTATGTCCAAATACGTCAAGTTTTTCAAGGATATTGGCAAAAATGATGCCCCAGAAGCAGGAGGCAAAGGGGCCTCTTTAGGGGAGATGACGAACGCAAAAATTCCGGTTCCACCCGGCTTTGTTATCCTTTCCTCTGGTTTTGAATATTTTTTGGCGGAGAACGATCTCGTTCAGGAGATTCATGCAATTATTGAAAAAGTAAATCATAAAGAAATTGAATCTGTAGAACGGGCAAGCGAAGAGATAAAAGAGCTTGTAATGCGAGGCAAAATGCCAAAGAGCTTGGAGAAAGAAATAAGAGAATGCTTTACAAAGCTTGATGCCAAGTTTGTGGCTGTGCGTTCTAGTGCTACAGCGGAGGACGGCAAGGAGCATGCATGGGCGGGACAATTGGATACATTTTTGAATACTACTTCCAAGGGGCTAGAAAAAAATATCAAGAGATGCTTTGCTTCACTTTTTACTCCGCGCGCTATTTTTTACCGATTTGAGAAGGGGCTTCACAAGACACACATTTCTGTTGCTGTCGTAGTGCAAAAAATGGTGAACAGCGAAAAGTCCGGCATCGCGTTCTCGGTGCACCCAGTCACGGAAGACAAAAATCAAATAATTATTGAAGGTTCGTGGGGACTGGGAGAGGCGATAGTTTCAGGTCAGGTTACGCCTGATAGTTATGTAGTAGAAAAAACTCCCAGAAATATCTTGGACATAAATATCTCAGAAAAATCACGCGGGATTTTTAAAAAGGCGGCTGGCGGCTCGCCTTCGCGTAAAGCTTCTGCGGAGGGAGCCAACGAATGGAAAAATATTTCGGCTAAAAAAGCTAGCAAGCAGTGCCTAACCGGCAAAGAAATTTTAGAATTGACGGAACTTATTCTAGGCATAGAAAAGCACTACGGTTTTCCATGTGATATAGAGTGGGCGTTTGAAAAGAAAAAATTCTATATCACCCAAAGCCGTCCGATTACGACTTTAAAGTAAGAGATAATAAAAAAAAGACCCGTTTCTTTCCGTGAAGGATTGAAACGGGCTCCAGAATCTGGACTTGAACGAGGGTTACTTGATCTCGGCGACCTTGAATTCTTTGTCGTTGATGGTGATCTCGTAGACGGCTGCCGACTTGGCATTGTCCGCGCTCCCTACAAGCGCACCGATGAATTCCCGGCCTGTAATAAGGAGCGTGCCGTCGCTGATGCCCTCTTCGAGGAATTTCCACAGGTCGATGCCCGGCGCATCAATGAGTCCGAGGTATCCTCCGGCTTTAACCTCAGTGCCATCGGCGAGAATGACATCCCATCCAGTTTCGGCTTTCTTACCGCTGTCGGCGGAACCGAGAATGGGGGAGTATTTGACCTGGACGCCTGCGAGAGCGATCTTGAGGCTTTTGGCGCGGGCAAGGATATCGAAGGTGTGGACGAAGCGAGCGCCGGTGCCCACCACGATATCTACCATGCTCTCGCTGGTCGGAACACGGCTCGCGAGAGCCGCGATTTCCACTTCGCCGGCAGGATCAAGACGGGGATTTATGCCCAACAACTTCCTTCCGTGCGTAACTGCGTAGATCTTTTTCATGGATTGATTTCTTTCGTGACTGAATTGCTGGATGATCAGATCTCGTATAACAAAACGACTCGGAATTTGCCGAGAGTTTGGCGCTTTTGGCGCGATTATCAAAGATCAGTACTAAGACTGCACACACTAGCATATATCTAACACCTTGTCAACGTTAGATTGATGCTGTAATATAGGCAGATATGTTGGTTAAATATAAAAATAAGCTCTGGGATTTTAGCGTAACAAGAAATATGCCGTTTTGGCATCAATTTTTATCATCTCGCGGATACGCTACTGGCAACAAAATGTTTGGAATAGGCTCTGCAGTCACATCCGTCTCAATTGTTTTTAACGGGACAAGGTGTCAGGTTTTTTTTGAGCAAAAACAGCTAAAGCGCTATTATGCGGCTACTTTGGATTATATCCTCAAAAATAAAAATCTTAATAACCTTGAAAAAAGATTCAATCTTTACTCAAAAAAATTGCTAAAAGCTCTTTATGCTTGCGATAAGAATCTAAGTCCAAATAATCTAAATAGGTTTCAAAAGCAATACGGGTTGTTCTGCGCTCCTCTTATGATCACATTTTCAATCGGCAGGCATGTTTCTGCTGTGTTAAGGGAAGAGATGAAAAAAACGGCTCAAAAGAACATTGATCACACAATTGCAGAGATTACTTATCCGGATAAACATACCCCGCTTTTTATCTCTCAGCTTGATATGCTCAAGATCGGCAAGATTATTCAGTCTTCAAAAAAGAAAATTTCAAAAGAAAAATATCTAAAAATATGGCTTAAGAAATATCTGCACATACCTGTCAATTACTGCGAAGAGCCATGGAATATTAATGATGCAAAAAGATATCTGAATGATGCGCTTAAAAATGATTGTGCAAAGCGGATGATAGAGCTTCATAAGATCCATAAAAATAAGATCAAAAAGAAAAAAGAAATTCTCAAAAGCTTTCCTAAAAAGATTCAGATTCTTGCGAACGCTCTTGCTGACGCTACATATCTTAATGAATTCAGGAAACAAGTATTCTGTGAAGTTTCATTGAATCAAAGAGGAATTTTTAAAAAAATATCAAAGCTGGCAAGATCAAATAATTGGCGCGACTGCTTTTATCTTACGCCAGATGAAATGGTATCAATTGTAAAAGGCGAGAAAATTGACGTTCCGCTAATCGTCTGTGGCAGGAAAGTAGCCGGAATGACAAATGATAAAAAGGGAAATGTAAGTATTTTGGATAAAAAATCCATTGAAAAATTTGTAAAAACGCTATCAGTATCAAAAAAAGAGGAAAAGTTCAATGTGAAAGAAATCCAGGGAATTTCTGCGAATAAAGGAATTGTGAGGGGTATTGTATGTATCGTTCACGGAAGAGATGAATTTAATAAATTCAAAAGAGGTAATATTCTGGTAGCGCCTATGACATCGGTAGATTACGTGCCGATAATGGAAAAGGCGGCGGCATTCGTAACGAATGAAGGCGGAATTACATCCCACGCTTCTATTGTTTCAAGAGAGATGAACAAGCCTTGTATCATTGGGACGAAAATTGCAACAAAAGTTCTCAAAGACGGTGACATGGTGGAGGTGGATGCGGAGCGGGGAGTGGTTACAATAATCAAAAAATCAGATGGGAAAAAATCCTAATCAAAACAGGAGAGGCAAAAGAGGATGGAAGCGGAGTCCAGCACCAATATCTTTTGGTGCTGTGGCAGAGGCGGGTATAGTTAAACTTCTTAATTAAG
>DATDXX010000027.1:0-11530 GCA_036517135.1 Minisyncoccota bacterium
TAAAGCTTCCTTGTGTGCTCCGAAATTGTTTTGGGATTGCAATTCAGAGCTTCTGCAATATTTTCAAGGCTAATCCTCTCTTTTTTAGCTATCAACATCAAAATCTCTATGCGCCTATGATTTGCGATCCCTTTGAAATGCCTTTCAAGCTGTTTTGCAGTTTTCAACATTTTCACTCCTTAATTCTATCACATCGCCTCCTGATATTCTTGTATTCTGCAGAATACAAGAATATGGACATCTTTTAATTTCTCTTGACCTTGAGTTTGAGATTATTTTTCAAGCATTTTGAGAAGTGTTGCTTCGAGAGCGATGTCGGGAAAAGAAGAGTAGGAGACCTTTTCGTAGGCGTCCAAAAGTGAGAGCAGAGTATCGGAATTGATTCCATTCTTTTTGTCTGCGTGCGTTTTGAGGAAAGCGAGATGCTCTGATGTAAGCTCCTTTTTGAGCTCGCCTTCAAGCTGTGGAGAGATGCGAAGCAGGATAATATTGCGCACTTTACCTAAGAGAAGCTTCATAAACGCCTTGGTATCGCGATTCTCTTCGCGCAAAGTAGCTACGATGCCAATCGCTTTGGAAATGTCTTTACCCCCTATGGCATCAATAAGATTATGCACCAGGACCATTTTGGGCGCGCCTGAAATCTCTTCCACATTTGCAAGAGTGATTTTGGCGCCCACTATTGAAGAAATAATTTTCTGCAGATTGCCGTGCGCATCGCGGAAGGAATTGTCGGAAAGCATCGCGAGCACATCCGCCGCCTCTTCTTCTATGGCGAAGCCCTCCTTCTTTGCTGTGCGCGATATCAGCTCTTTAAGCACTGCTTGGTCGGGCTTTTTGAATGTGTGGAGCTCGGAGCGGGAGAGTATGGTGTCTGGAATCTTCTCTAGCTCTGTGGTCGCCATTATAAATATCACATGCGAGGGCGGCTCCTCCAATGTCTTGAGTAAAGCGTTCCATGCTTCTTTGGTGAGCATATGCACTTCGTCCAAAAGATAAATTTTGAATTTGGAATCAAAAGGGAGGGTAGCCACAGCGTCTCTGATGGCGCGGATGTCGTCAATATTTCTGTTGGAAGCGGCGTCTATTTCGTACAAATCGTTTTGGGACACTCCGAGAGCGTCGGCAAAGATGCGGGCTATCGTCGTCTTGCCTGTGCCTTTGGAGCCGGCAAAGATGTACGCGTGAGCAGTTTTCCCGCCCTTGAGGGCGCTTTTAAGCGAGGATACGATGCTCTCCTGCCCGATGACTTCATCAAACTTTTTCGGCCTGTATTTCCTGTATAGCGTTTCGTGCATAGGGGCATTATATAGCTTTTATAAAATCTTGCACGATTGATTCTACCTCCCTCGCATTTTTGGCTTCCATAAGTTTCATCCGCAATTCTTTAGCGCTAGAAAATCCGTCCACATACGCCTTGTAGTGCTTCTTCATTATCGAAAAGTTTTTTATGCCTCCGAGTAATTCTTCAAAAAGCTTAGTGTGCTCTATCAGCACATTTAGACACTCTTTAAGGTCCGACCTTTGGTGCAATCCAGAAAAAAGCCAAGGATTTCCGAATATTCCGCGCCCGAGCATCACTCCATCGCATCCCGTCTCCTCCACTTTCAACTTTCCACTTTCTAAATCTTCCACGTCCCCATTCCCTATTATCAAGGTATCTTTGCCTGACGCATCTCTTATTTCCACTGCTCTTTTTATCCTCTCCCAGCGCGCGGGCACAGAAGACATTTCCTTTCTCGTCCTTGCGTGTATGACGACAGCGGCCAAATCGCATGAGAGAAGATGTGGGAGCCATGTCTCAATTTCATCCTTGTTATACCCTAGGCGCGTCTTTACAGATATCGGCAAGTGCGGGGCGCCGCGTTTTGCGGCGAGTATCACCTCTCTCGCGAGCTCTGGATTCTTTATCATCGCGGCGCCCGCCTTCTGCTTTTCTATCGTTTTGTCCGGACATCCCATATTGATATCTACGCCATCAAAGCCGAGAGAGGCGCAGAGCGCCGCCGCCTTCTCCATATTTTCGGGCCGGCTTCCAAACAATTGCGCCACTATCGGCCGCTCGCTCTCGCTATATTCCAAATCCTTGAGAATCTTCTTCTTGCCCGCTTCCGGTGCAAGCACAAGCCCGTCAGCAGAGACGAACTCCGTCCACATCACATCAGGCCCGCCTACGGCAGTAGCCTTCGGACGGGTAAACTTGCCTTCCCTATCTATTACATCTTGACCTCCCCATTTTGAATATTTAGCAATGATTCGCCGAAATGCCGCATCCGTCACATCCGCCATAGGCGCCAGAGCAAAAAACGGCTTTGGCAAATCTTTCCAAAAATTAGTTGTCATTCAGCTCCTGTCCATCAGGCAGAAATCCGACCCATTTGGAGAGAAATGAGAGAAGCGCATTTACATCATTCTCTCTACTATTACTTTTGAGGAGAATGACGGCAAATCTCCGCACCCCGCCATCTACAAGTGCATCGAAAATGGACGCAGTCGTGTAATGCGCCTCGTCCGTATAGCCATTTTTACCCCCAACAAAATTAGATTTGCGCGAGAGCTGGCTGGCATTTCCCCATGAATGCTTGAGGATTGCATATTGTCTGATGCGCGAGATATCCCATATATCAGGATGATATTTTGAGATATGCTGCACAAGTTTCAACAGATCATATACTGTAGATACATTATTTTCCGAAAGACCGGACGGCTCGAAAAATGATGTGCTTGTCATATCAAGTTCTTTGGCCTTTTCATTCATGTGTTTTATAAATTCATCATAGCCAAAATTTTCTGCGAGTACTTCTGCCGCATCATTGGAGGATTCAATAAGCAGAGGATAAAAAAGATCATTGACAAGGATTTTCTCACCTGTGCGAAGCCCGCCAGCTGTACCGTAAATTTCTACTGATGAACGCGATACTGTCACTATATCGCGAAGATTCATGTACTGTTTTGCCACAAGAGCTGTGATTAATTTTGAAACAGAAGCAATAGGAAATACTGCATCGGGATTTTTCTCAATGATAACCTCTCCAGTATCAATATCTGCCACAACAAAAGCCTGTCCGCTGGTTATGGGTTGTTTGTAATTAGGTCCTAAGAAATAATATTGGCCGTTTATGGAAGGGTTCACTCGCACATCAGGACCTATAGGAGTATCAATATCACTTGCTTCATCGGAGCCAAGATTTGGAAACGGGCTTCGTGTAATGTTTATTTCTTTTTCAAAACCAAAATTAAGTGCTATTCTATGATACGCTTTTTCTCCTGCATCAACTAAAAAATACGGCACAGAAACCCCGATGAGAATCACAGTTATGGTCCAAAAAAATACGTGCTTGGATGAGCGGGTTTTTACAAATACAAAAGACTTTTTACCAAAAGGCGATATTTTGCTTTGAATATGAATTTCAGGCTGTAGTTTTTCTTCTTCCATAATTTATACAACTTTCATTCGCAATTTACCCTGCTCGTCTGCCTCAAAGGTCACCTTGCTTCCTAACTTAACACTTCCCTCAATTATCTTTTCCGCCATGAGCTTCTCTACTTCTTCTTGTATCGCGCGATTCATGGGGCGAGCGCCAAATTTTGGATCAGTTCCCTTCGCTACAAGATATTGAATTGCGCCAGTAGATGCTTCTACTGCAATGCCTTTTGCTCGCATTCGTTTTGAAAATTTCTTTATCATTATTACTGCGATTTTCTCCAAATCAGATTTGGCAAGCGGATGGAAGAGTACAACAGCGTCAAAACGGTTCAAAAGTTCGGGCTTAAAAATACCATTTTTAATGATAGTGTCTATCACCTGGTCTTTTTTTGACTCAAGTGATGCGCCACTTTTAATTATTTCCCAAATAAGATCACTGCCAGCGTTTGAAGTAGCAATAACAATATTATTCTTGGCATTTACTTTTCTGCCGTCTGCATCAGTAAAAACCCCTTCGTCGAAGATTCGCAGAAACAGATTCACAATATCACTTGTGGTTTTTTCAAATTCATCTAAAAGAAGAACACCGTATGGCTTCTCCCGAAGCATCATTGAAAGCGCGCCGGCACGGCCAGTTCCAAAGGACCCTATGAGCCGCTCCATTGCGAATGCGTCCCTATACTCTGACATATCAAGGCGAGACATTCTTGCCTCGGAGCCAAAGAAAATATCTGCTAGTGCCTTGGTGGTCTCTGTTTTACCAACGCCAGTTGGTCCCAGAAAAAGAAACGTTCCTATCGGCTTATCCGGATTATGAACGCCAGCGCGGCTCCTTTTTAAGGCCTCTGAGACAGCCTTTACTGCTTCGTCTTGACCAATAATTCTTTCGTGAAGGTGTTCTTCAAGATGTAAAAGCCCCTCACGTTCCTCTCCTTTTGGCACACTTGTAGGAATACCGGTCTTCAGCTCAACTAGTGAGAAGATATCATCTCTTTTTATAATACGAGTTCCTTTTGCCGCGCAAAAATGGAATGACTCCAAGAGAATGTCTTTGGCTTTGTCAGCATATGCAGACAAGTCAAAATATCTTTTGACCGATTCCGCAATTGCAAGCAGCGCTGGATAGGTCATGAGTATACTGGAATGCGCTTCCGCCTTTTCTGCTTCTTTTTCCAGCATACCAATAATACCTTCTTCACTGCCGCTGTCTGAAGTTATCATCTCAAAGTTAGTGCTTACTATTTCTTTAGATGAAAGAAAGCTGTGGTACTCATTGCTTGAGTCAAGCGCAACAATATGGATCAGAGGAGAAGTAATATATGGCGCAAGTACCGACAAAACATCCGATCCTATAGTTGCCGCGCTCCTTATGAAAGAAGAAAAATACGGAATAGCAATAATAATATTTTCTGCGCGTGCAGATTGCGCAAGCATCAGAGTAAAATCATTCTCAAAGGAAATTTTATCATGCGCATTTTCTATCAAAAGGTTGGCATTTACTAAAAATACCCTCTTGTGCTCAAGATTCGGTGTCACTCTGCCGTCATGTATTCTTTTTGCAAGTAGATTAACAGTATCCATACGCGATGACTCATCATTTGAGACTACAACAGCATTCGAGCCATGCCCGCGCGCCAAAACCGATTCAAGCCGAGTAACGGCACGGTCAATCGCTTGCTCAAAACTTTCGCTGTAAGAAAGCTCTTTTTTTGTGATATCTTCACCGTAGCGATCCAAAACATATGTCTGCCCGTAGGCCCAGTTCTTACCAATACCAGGAATCTTACCGAGCATTTCTCTCGACCAAAATTGCTCGCGAGAAATTTTTCCGAGATCCTTATCAATAACCCATTCTAAAGCTCCCGCAAATTCCTTTTCCTGCAGTCCCTTGAAAAAGAGCATATCCGCAAATGCTTTGTCGTATTTTAAAATCATGATAGCGTAATTTTTTATTGAAATATGATTTTTTAACGAAGCAAAATCAGCAAAGGAAATCTTCGCCCGTGCTTTTAAAAATTCTTTTATTTCTTTTTCATCAAATCCGAGCCGGCGCATTGTCTCATCGCCTAGATCAGAAAACATTAATCCCTTTGTAAGATCCTCGTCGTCTGCGTAAAAAATCACCCTGCCTATTTCAAATGGTAAGAGCCACCTACCGACATTTGCTCTCTCAAACACAGAGTAAAAATATGCCTCAAACATTACGAGAAAAAGTGTCAAAGAAAGAAAGAAAAAAAATCCTCCCTTGATGCGATGATCTCCTGATTGTCCAGAAAAAAGCATAATCACCAAAAGAATGAAAGATGCGCCTAAAAATATCTGCAATACCACTCGGCGCATCCGGTGCGGAAAGATATCTTCAAGCACAAGCGCGCTGTAGATTCCAACAAGCAGTTTTTTTAAGTTTGAGGTAGGCATGAATTACTTTTTAATCAACAGCCGAAGACCGGAAATAAACAAAAACATGATTATAAGCGGAAGCAATGTCCATATTGCGAATGTGGCGAGCTCTAAGACGAGCACGCAAATCAAAACGGCAACTCCAATCACAATCACAAATGAACGGATAAAGAACCCTAAAATGCGCATCAATGTATTCAATATAAATACTTCAAAAAACGCCTTTATATTGAAGCCTTTTTTGTACGACTCATCTAGTTTTTGCCAAGGGGAAAAAAGCGTCCTTGCTAGCACGCCGATAGAAAAAAAGTGATAGAAAAACCATAAAAAATTCTTAGAAACACCGTAAAGTTCGCGGTAAGCCGTAGTATAGTGCCAGAAGATATATGAAAAACAGAATTGAAGCATATAGTAAGTATATATTGGAGTGTAGAAAGTAGAAAGTAGCAAAAAAATGTATAGTTACCTTACTTACCTTTGGAGGTTTTATCTCCAAAGGGGAACTTAAAGCAAGTCTATGTTTTATAAGAATTTGCGGAGTATCCTTTCCATATACTTCTTCTCTTGCTCTTGCTCGCAAGCTCACCAGCTCGCTACCTGCCCGTCGGCAGACAAGGCTCACAAGCTTCTTCACTATTTCCAGAATGCCTTGGTGCCATAGCGCAAATCCAAGTATTCAAGTTTATCAATGCCACCGGAGGCCTTCTCGAAATCAGGGGAGTTAAGAATAATTACAAGATTTTTTGATGCCTCTGCAAGCGGTTTATCTAATGCAACAATTAAAATTGCTCCTCCTCTCAAAGTAATTTTGACATCATAAAGCGATACCACGGCAACTGAAGCAGGTAAAAGTTCTAGACCCCTTAAATTTTCCAAAAACGATATAAGGTTATTCATCTGTTCTTTCGGCAGAAAATTTTTACCAAGCGGTTCGTTCGACATTTCTCCGAAAAAAGTAATAAAAGCATTTCCTTCAAAATCAGGAGATGTGGCAAAAATAAATCCGGTTTTGTCCATGTAAAAACATTGCTTTTGGGTATCGCCTTCCATAGGAACCTGACACCAGATAAATTCTTGCTTTCTTTCGGTAAGCTTTATTGCAAGATTGCTTGTTTTCTTGGAAACATCAAATGATACATCAGTCACCGATGAAAAAGCTGACTTTATTTTTCTTTCTATGGCTTGTTTTGGATAAAGCCAAATATGAGAAGCTGGGATGAGTAAAAGATATTTTTTTGAGATTTCGTATTGTGTAATTGAGATAACCTCGCTTTCTTTTGTAAATATGGCGCCCTCAATAGAAATATTTTTTATCTGGTACTCGGGGAGATTCGCTAGATAAATGATGCCGGCTACACAGATCAATATCAGGATAAGTGCAAGCCACGCCTTCCACCCGTCCCTCTTCCTTCGAGGCTCCGAATGAAAACGTTTGAGAGTGATTCTTTTCACGAGCTAATTATAGACCAAAAGCAGGGGCGAATATACTTTCAGATTTCCGTTTGACACGGCCTAAAAAAGAAGTAATGTGGATTCCATGAAAACGCTGATTGTTCTTTTTGTCGGGCTGGCCTTATCGGCCGGCAATGCCGCGGCGCAAGCCGTTACTGGACCCACCGGCTGGGTCAGATCCCCAGACGGAAAACTGTTTGTTGTCGACAGCGCCTATCTGCCGACCACCCTCCGCACCTTGGAGTATATTGAGAAGCTCCAGAGGCATCCTTCGGGGCCGATCCTCAAAGCCGTCGCCGGAGCGCTCGCCGTGGAAAAAAGCGGGCGCATTCCTCTCGCCCAGATGAGAGCGCTTGTAGAACCCGTCAGAAAAAGGTTTGACGTGCTCGAAAAGAGAGACCAGAAGGGCGACTACGGCGCGACCTTGGAAATCACCTTGATGGCACTCAAATTCAACATCTGCGCCGCCGAGAGCGAGCAGGCCGCCAAGAAAAAGTAGCGGCAATTCCTCGCCAACACAGCAGAAGGCAATCACTTTCTGCTGTTTTTTATTTATGTGAGAGTCGGAATCTTCTCCACATGCGTCCTGCCGTGCATATATTTTTGGAGAGCGTCGGGGATTTTGACGCGACCGTCGGATTCTTGATAGTTTTCCATAATAGCGATGAGGATTCTACCGAGCGCTACGGCAGTGGCGTCGTTCATATGCACGGGCTCCACTTTGCCATCTGTGCGCTTGACGCGGGTGTTGAGGCGGCGCGCTTGGAATCCAGCAATGAGATCTGACGTATGCGTCTCTCTATATTTATCTTGCCCTGGCATCCAAGTGTTTATATCTATCTGGCGATAATCTGGGAAGCCCATATCGCCGGTACAAATAGCCATTACTTGATACGGGAGATTCAAAGATTGCAAAATACGCTCTTGTATCGCGACAAGGAAATCCTGCTCCGCGATAGAATGCTCCGGCAAAGAAAACACTTCCATCTCAAGCTTGTCGAATTGATGTAAACGTAAAATCCCCTTTGTATCTTTGCCATATGTGCCGGCTTCTCTCCTGAAAGAAGACGAGTAGCCCACATATCGGATAGGCAATTTTTTTTCGTCAAACACTTCGTCCATATGCATAGGGCCCAGGGTGTGCTCGGCGCTTCCTACCATCATCGCTCCGTCCTCGGGGAAGATATAATGCTCCTCGGGAGTGAGAAATCTCGCCATTCTGTTTTGTACCGCCGTCTTCACAATCATCGGCACGACGACGGGCACGAAAGGCGCTATCTTTATATTCAAATTTTTGTCTTTGGCGATTTTCTCCAGAATATCTTTATTCGTGAGGATTTCCAAGACGAATTGGATAACAGCAAACTGGAGAAGCGCCAAGTCGCCCTTTAGGTATGCGAATCGCGCGCCAGACACTTCTGTAGCCGTCTCCGTGTCTATCACACCCAAATCCGCGCCTATCTCAAAGTGCTCTTTTGGTTTGAAATTGAATTGCGGCTTCTCGCCCCACTGCCTTAGCACTTTGTTTCCCGATTCATCGCTTCCCGTCGGAGTGTCAAGAGACGGGATGTTGGGCACCTTGAGCAAGAGCGTGATGTATTTCTTATCCGCATCATTGAAATCCTTCTCCAGCTTTTCTGCTTCTCCTTTTAGCTTTTGGCCTTCTTCAATATTCCTTTCTTTTGCCGCTTGATTTCTTTTGGCATTAAGCTCGTCCAAACCTTTGCGAAGCTTGGACCGCGCTTCATACAAGGAAAGCAGCTCGTCAATATTTACGGCTCCTTTCTTATTCTTCACCGCCTCGGCGACAATATCCTTATTTTCTTTTATAAATCGTATATCAAGCATTCCTTTATTTTATCTATAAAAAAGAGCAAGCACAATGACTCGCCCTGAAAGATCAATGAACAAATACGCCGGAAAGAGACTGCGGCTCTGAGTAAGACATTGTAAGCATGCTCAAAATCTCCTCTCCGAGCTCCTGGCGATTCGCGCCTTCAGAAATCAAAATACCAATAGAGGCATTTCGGCTGATTATCCCTTCTGGAACTGAGATTCCGAAGAGCTGTTGAAGCTCCGACTGAGTCAGAACACGATATACTCTTCGACCTTCTCCAGTAACCGCTGGGGCCAAATGAACTGAGGTTGTTATCATCAAAATCACTTTAACTGCAAATTATCAAAAAAGCAATTATGGTATTATCTTGAAATGCTAGACGATTATCCCATTTCAGAATTGGCTAAAGAATCTTGGCCAAAGGAGCTCTTAGAGATACCTCAACCACCGGAAACACTCTACATAAGAGGAAAGTTACCCGCTCCGGAATTTGTGCGTCTCTGTGTTGTCGGTTCTCGTAAATATACGCCCTATGGTAGGGAAGCTTGTGAAAAGTTAATTGGGGAACTTCGAGGACATCCTGTATGTATTGTTTCTGGCCTCGCTCTCGGAATTGACAGAATTGCGCACGAAGCTGCTCTAAAAGCTGGACTTCCAACAATTGCTGTTCCTGGTTCGGGACTTGATATTGAAGTCATATATCCTAAATCCAATTTAGGACTTGCTAAAGATATCTTGAAACACGGAGGGTGCCTTTTGTCGGAGCTTCCTCCCAAAGAAAAAGCTACGACTTGGACTTTTCCACAAAGAAATAGAATTATGGCAGGACTTTCAAGAGCAGTGCTTATTATTGAGGCAGAACAAAAAAGTGGAACTCTCATTACCTCTCGGCTTGCGACAGAATACAATCGTGATGTTTTAACCGTACCCGGTTCTATTTTTTCTGAAACTTCAAAAGGTCCTTTGATGCTTTTACGGCTAGGTGCAACTCCTGTTTCCTCTGGCGAAGATATTCTGGAAGCTCTTGGAATCAAAACAACAGCAGAGGAAAAACAGGAAAAGCTTTTTGACGATTTGGGAGAAGATGAAAAATCAGTTTGCCAAAATATTCATACGCCTCTTTCGCGCGATGAGCTTATAGCAGTGCTTGAATGGCCCCCCTCGCGCCTCAACATGGCGCTCACATTACTCGAGTTAAAAGGCGCAATCAAAGAAAGTACCGGAAAAGTTTTTCTTGCGTAACGATACAGATGATATAATGATAGGAGTCGCCCTTCTTATGAATGCTTATCTCGCATCCATTTTTTGGCTGTGCTCAAACGGTATCGCCGGATTTTTGGGATCACTGTGCACATGCTCGTGGCTCAAGAGCAGCTACGGCTGCTTTCAAGATGAAAATGGCGTGCATAGCGTTATTTTTTTCACCTCCTTGGGTACCGTGCTCAGCGTGACGCTTGGCGCAATCATCCTCGGCAAATACAACAAATCCCGCCTCTAGCCCGTCGTCATTTCGATGGGCTTTTTTATTTCAAAATTTGCAAAAAAAATTCAAAGCGTGTAATACTTACGGTAGATTGCGAAATAGTTCTACGTGAACAACCTAGGCAGGCGCGATGGCGCCGGACGTAGGGAAATTTCTACCAAGAAATTTCCCGGGTTGTTGTAGGAGAACTATTTCGCAATCCCCACATGAAATTACTCATAGTAGAGTCGCCGGCGAAGGCGAAGACAATCGAAAAGTATTTGGGCGGAGCATACACGGTCAAAGCATCTGTCGGCCATGTCCGGGACCTCCCAAAATCGAATAAAATTGCCATCGATATAGAGGGCGGCTTTATACCGCATTATGAAATTTCAAAAGGCAAAGAACATGTCATGGCCGATATCAAAAAGCTCGCTCTAAAATCCGAGGAAATAATACTCGCTACAGACCCCGACAGAGAAGGCGAAGCGATAGCGTGGCACATAAGCGAGCTTCTCAAGGAGAAGCTCGAAAATCCCAAATCAGAAATCACAAATCATAAAATAAAAAGAGTCACATATACCGAAATCACAAAAGAAGCCATAGAGGAAGCTCTCGCGAATCCGAGAGATATTGATGAGAATCTGCGCCGCGCCCAGGAGGCGCGGCGCGTCTTGGACCGCCTCGTGGGCTACGATCTCTCGGGCCTCATTTGGAAGAAGGTGCGCTACGGGCTCTCCGCTGGCCGGGTGCAATCCCCGGCCCTTCGCATTATAATGGAGCGCGAGCGCGAGATTCGCGCCTTCAAGCCAGAAGATTATTTCGTGCTTTCCGGCATGTTTGCAAATGATGCGGAAAGGAAAATCACTCTGACTTGTGTTGAAGAGCCAAAAACAAAAGAGGAAGCGGAAAGGATAGAAAAAGAAGCCAAAGGCGGTAGCTGGAGCGTCAC
>DATDXX010000028.1:0-15359 GCA_036517135.1 Minisyncoccota bacterium
CCAATTTACCTGCAATGAAGCGCCTTGAACGCTTTTCCTTCCGATACCTCTCGATTCGCTGTCGCTCATACAAATTCAAATGTTTAAATTCGCTCATAGATTTAATTCTACAAGTGTTCGGATTCAAAGGTAAATCTCCAGTTCGTTCTAGTTCAGTCGCATCCTAGTTATGCAACATTCCATGGCACGATCGAGGCTGATACTGCCGCAAAGGCAGCCGAAAGCATCGGAACGATCGTCGTGAAAAGAACCGAAGTCACACAAAACGGTCAGAAGGTGATCATGCATCAACTTCTTGAAGAAGCCAATGATGACAAACGAGGATGGGATCTCATTGAGATCTTTGTTTGCCGTGGCAGACCCAAAGAAATGGGTCAGAAACGGAAAACCAAAGTCGTCGAAGCTTGACTCTCGCTCGTAATCAGAAAAGATTGCGAGCGTTTTTATTACCACCCCTTCTTCTCCAACCCAACACGCGCGGCGTCTTGCTCTGCTTCTTGCTTGGATTTGCCTACTCCTTCTGCGATGAGGGTGTCGCCTAGATAAAGCCCCGTTGTGAATTCCCTATCATGGTCCGGACCATGCTCTTTGTGCGTTTTATAAGAGGGTGTAATACCCGTCTTCTCCTGCGCCTTCTCTTGGAAGAAGCTCTTGGCATCTATCCAGAGCTTTTTCTCCTCTATCTCTTTAGTTTTGGGTAAAAGTACTTTAGCGATAAACTTTTCTGCTGCCTCGTATCCTTGGTCCATATATATCGCGCCGACTACGGATTCAAATGTATTAGCAAGAATATATTGCCTTGCTCTGCCTGTATCCTTCGCCTCCCCACGAGAAAGTAAAAGATAATTATTGAGCCCAAGCTCGGTAGAAATGCCAGCAAGCATCACAGAATTCACAAGCGCAGAGCGGAGCGCCGTAAGGTCGCCCTCCGGCTTTTTAGGATATTTCTGGAAAAGATAATCCGTCGTGACTAACTCTAAAACAGCATCGCCGAGGAATTCCAGCCGCTCATTGTGCTCGATGCCAAGAGATTTGTTTTCATTCAAATACGAGCGATGCGTGAATGCCTGCTTTAGAAGCGCCTTGTCTTTGAAATTTATGCCTATGCTTTTTTCTGCGTCTTTCATTACTTCTTCGCTACCAAAATGTTGATTGCTTTGGTGACAATCGGCAGAATATCATCATAAAAATTAAGGTCAAGTATCTGGGACACCTTAAACCATCTCGCATCATCAAGCCCGCCGGAGGGCCCTAGCTTGAGATCGCTGTATTCTGCTTTGGCCAAATAATAGGATACTTGCTTTCTGACCTTGCCTATTTTGGGCATTGTTGCGATATATTCATTGGCGCCAAGTTTATTATTGCAAATAACATCAATACCGATTTCTTCTTTCACCTTCCGGACTAGTGCGTCCTCGTCTGATTCATTTTCGTCATTATGCCCCTTCGAAAGAGTCCATCTGCCAAATACGTCATGAACAAGTGCCAGATAAATATCTTTGCCCTCTCTGGCATACACCACAGCCCCGACAAGCCGCTCAATCGGCATCTTCTCAAACGGAACCTCTTCAGCTTTCTTATGTTTGGATTCTTGGTCCTTGCCCGGCTCGCCGAGCTCTTTGTAGACAGCGCCTAAAACGCCGTTTATGAATTTGCCGGAATTCTCTCCGCCGTAAGTTTTTGCAAGTTCTATCGCTTCATTGATGGCCACTTTCGGAGGCACTTCCAGACGATCGCCAAAAAGAAGCTCATAAAGCCCTACACGAAGAATATTGCGGTCAACAGTTGCGATCTTGTCCAAAGGCCAGTCTGGCGCAGCCTTTGTGATGATTTTATCCAAATCCAAATACTTCTTGATCACCCCGTCAAGGAGAGCTTTCATAAAAGGCTCATCCCCAGCACCACTCGCAAACTCGTTTGTGTTTCTTTTAAGAGTATCAGTAAGCGCGTCGCTCTTCTTGCCGTTAAAGTCCCACTCAAAGAGCGTTTGCATAACTACTGATCTTGAAAGGTGCCGGTTCGCCATGTGAGCTTTGGGCTAAAAGCTTAATGCTTAGAGCTTAAATTAAAGAACATTAAATTTCAAATAGTTGAATTATTTTTGGGCTTTTGCTTTTTCCTTTTCCTTTTTCGCTTTTTTCTCAGCTTTGGAAATAACATTCAAAACCTCCCTGCCCTTATACTTGCCGCAATTAGAGCAAATTATATGGGGCATTTTAGGCACTCCACACTCTTTACACAAAACAAGGAACTTTCCCCTCAAAGCGTGGTGACTTCGCCTGTTTGCGGTATGACTGCGCGTATGTCGCATTCGTACTACCATGATGGATGAACTATACAGGAAATTGAAACTTTTACAAGTTAGCGCGAGATGCTACAATTATTGACATATTTAGCAACCCTAAATTTTCAAAAAAATGAGTAATGAAGAAGAACTGGCTCGTAAAGCTGAATTAGAGAGAACAGCAGGACAAGATCAAGCTCCGTCAACAGATGGATTAGAAGATGCTTCAGGAATAAAGTCTGAAGAAGCTGCTTCTGGACCAACCCTGCAAGCCAAAAAAGAAGAAGCACGAAAGTCTGATGAGAAAAGAAAAAAGGGGGTCCTCTCTCAATTAAGAGAAATTGGACAGGATTTTAAAAGAGATTTTAATTTGGGTGAAGATAGAACTGCGATAAAGACCCTTGCCGCCAAAGTTACCTCCCCTGTAAAAAAAGCATGGGGACAGGCAACAGAAGGATTGGATATGAGCAAAGACAGAGAACTCTTGAAAAGGCTTCCAGGAAAAGCAAAAGAACTCCCTGGAAAGGCCAAGGGTGCAGTTCGAGGAAAGTGGCAAGCTATAAAGGGAAAATTAAGAAATCTGCTTAAAGAGTAAAATTTTTCAAAAAAGTTTTCCTATGAACATCGCATAGGCCTATCTTTTTTATGAGTGAGATATGAGTTTTCGTGCCATATCCTTTGTGGATTTCAAAATCATAGCTGGTGTGGATTTGGGCAAGCTCCTTCATATGCCTGTCGCGGGTAACTTTGGCGGCAATTGATGCAAGTGAGATTATAGGTATCAACTCATCGCCTCTTATTATGGTCTCTTGATCTTTGTATTCTTCCGGCGCCTTAAGCGAGCCATCGAGATACACTCTGCAAATTTTTGGGTCGGCAGAAATTTTTTGAAGCACTTCTTCTATGCCTTTTTTTATTGCAAATACAATTCCCTTATCATCTATCACTTTATTTGACACAAGAGCGACAGAGAAATTTATTTTCTTTTCTTTTTTCAAAATCTGCATTTGAGTGAAAATCTCTTCGCGTCTTTTCTCAGAAAGCTTCTTGGAATCCTTGAGAAGCCCAAAAATTTCAGTTATGAAATTTTTGGGCAGTGCCACCGCTCCCACCGCCACCGGCCCCGCCAAAGGACCTCTTCCTGCTTCATCAATCCCGATTATGTGCATGTAGCTATTATACAAAAAATCCCGTTAGAAGCCCGAAATGTTATTTCGGCGACTTCATTGAAGTCGGTTTCTAACGGGATAAAAAATGCCCCACGAATGAACGCAGAGCATCGAAGAACATTTTGTAAGGAGCGCTAGGAAGCGTATTGATCCTTTGCGGGATGCGTTGCATCGAGCTCGCGCTCATGTTCAGCAACGTAAGCCTTGGGATTGACAACTTTGTCGTCAGCCACTCTGCGCGGGATTCTTATTATACGAATGTTCCTTTTGCCGCTCACGACTTTAAGAACACGTTTGGGTGGGGGTGGGGGTGGGGGAGTAGGTTCCATAAAATTATTGGCCAAGAGTACAATAACACACTTTTCTCAAAATAAAATAGTTCTGAGATAATCACCAAAATGTGGTAAAATCGGAATATGAAATTTACGCATTTGCATACGCACTCTCACTATTCCCTGCTCCAGGCATTGCCGAAGGTGCCTGATTTGGTGAAAAAGGCAAAGGACTCTGGCATGGACGCCCTTGCACTTACTGATGCCGGCAATATGTACGGCACGATTGAATTTTATAAGGAGTGCCTTGCACAGGGCATAAAACCGATCATTGGCGTAGATTTTTATGTCGCGGCGCGAACGCGGCGCGACAAAGAGCCAAGAATTGACAATAGGAGAACTCGGCTTGTGCTTCTTGCTAAGAATTTCACCGGATACAAAAGCCTCATCAAGCTTGTAACTGACTCGCATTTGGAAGGATTCTATTACAAACCGCGAATTGATCGCGAGCTTATTCTAAAATACCATGAGGGACTTGTTGCTATATCGCCATCCTATAACGGAGATGTGGCACAAGCGATTAAAAACTCAAATGATGATCTGGCGCGCGAATGGGTGGAATTTTACAAAAAAGTTTTTGGGGATGACTTTTATATAGAGATGACCGCCCATCCGGAAATTGAAGACCACCAGAACTTGATGGAGCGCCTCGCGAAACTTGCAAAAGCGTCGGGTGTACCTACTGTCGCGTCATACGATGTTTATTATCTAGAGCGCGATGACAAAATAGCTCGCACGACTTTGCTCTCGGTACAAAAGGCATTTGGCGTGAACCAAAACGATGATGAAGGAGATTTTTCTTTTATTGACGGCAAAGAAGCTCTAAAACTTTTTAAAGATTTTCCCGATGCGCTTTTAAATAACGCGCGTGTTGTCGAAAAATGCAATTTGGAACTAAAGCTCGGAGAATGGATGTTTCCGAAAATTGAGCTTCCAAAAAACACAACGCCAGACGAAGAATTCAAAAAGATCGTTTATGAAGGATTTGAAAAACGTAAAGTAGAAAAAAACGAGGAAAATGTCAGACGAGTAGAATATGAGCTTTCTATCATAAAGCAAAAAGGATACGCACCATATTTTTTGGTAGTTGCAGACCTTATGCATTATGCCCACGAACACGGCATTCTCACAAACATCAGGGGATCTGTCTCGGGTTCTATGGTAACGTATCTCGCCGGCATTACTAACATCGATCCTATTGAATACGAGATTCCGTTTGAAAGATTTTTAAATCCAGACCGTCCATCTGCACCTGATATAGATATGGACTTTGCCGACGATAGGCGCGATGAACTTGTAGAATACGCTAAAAAAAAGTACGGCGAGGATAAAGTGGCGCAGATCGGCACATTCGGTACAATGGCCGCCCGTGGAAGCGTACGTGATGTATCGCGCGCGCTTGGCTTCCCTGTAGCTGTGGGAGACAGGATAGCCAAAATGATACCTATAGGCTCTCAAGGATTCCCGATGACAATAGAAAGAGCGCTCGCCGACAACAAGGAGTTAAGAGAAATATACAAACTGGAAGAAGATACAAAGAAAATCATTAATATGGCAAAAAAAATAGAAGGCTGTGCGCGACACATCGGAGTGCATGCGGCTGGTGTCGTCATCTCTCCTGTACCTTTAGTTGAAATTACTCCGCTTCAGTTTGATCCAAAAGGAGAAGGTAAAATAATCACCCAGTACGATATGTATTCCATTGATGAGGATAACGCAGGACTTTTGAAGTTTGACTTTTTGGGACTGAAAAACCTTTCAATAATTGCGGACACCATTAAACTTGCTTCAAAGCTTAAAGGCGCAAAGATCGATCTGGACAGCATTCCGATAGATGATAAAAAAACTTTTGAAATGCTTGCGCGCGGAGAAACCACAGACACCTTCCAATTGAATGGTGATGGCATGACGAGATTTCTTATTGATTTGAAGCCGACCACGATCCACGATATAAATGCCATGGTAGCCCTTTACAGGCCGGGTCCTATTCAGTTTATCCCCGAATATATAGCAAGAAAGCACGACCCTTCGCGCATCACATATCCGGATTCTGCCCTACAGAGTATTTTAAAAAAAACTTACGGAATTTTGGTCTATCAGGATGACCTGCTTATCATGGCGCATGATCTGGCAGGATATTCCTGGGGCGAAGTGGATAAATTTAGAAAAGCTGTGGGTAAAAAGATCCCGAAAGAAATGGCAGAGCAAAAAGAAAAGTTCATCAAAGGATGCATTGATCATTCAAAGTGGAGCGAGAAAAAAGCGAAAGAGATTTGGACTTGGATTGAGCCGTTTGCAGCATACGGATTCAACAAAGCACATTCTGTATCTTATGGCAGAGTTGCTTATATTACTTCATATCTAAAAGCCAATTTTCCTGCCGAATACATGAGTTCAGTTCTTACTCATGAATCAGGCGATGTGGAAAAAGTCGCTGAATCTGTTAATGAATGCAAGAGAATGGGTATAGCAGTGCTACCTCCTGATATAAATGAAAGCTTCTCGGGGTTTACAGTAATAGAAGGAAAAAATGGCGAATTGGAGAGAATACGTTTTGGACTAACCACGATCAAAAATTTCGGGGAAGGAATCGCAGATACTATCATTGAAGAAAGAAAGACGAACGGTAAATTTAAATCGCTTTCGGATTTTTTGGAGCGGATAAAAGACAGAAACCTAAATAAAAAATCTCTTGAAGCACTTATTAAATCAGGGAGTCTTGATGCGTTCGGAGAGCGCGGCGAGCTTCTAGGTAACCTTGAATCGCTTTTGGATTTTAATAAAGAAGCCGGTAAAGGAAGCAAGGATCAAGATTCTCTTTTTGGAAATGCAACAGGCAGTAATTCTTCACTCACTCTCCAAAAATTTCCTAAGGCGCTTCCGAATGAAACTCTTGCATGGGAGAAAGAGCTCTTGGGACTTTATATTTCGGGACACCCTTTGGATAAATATAAAGAGAAAATGAGAGCAAAAGGCATATCTATAGCGAATGTAAAGGAAAATTCGCGTGAAGGGCAGACACAGATGATCGTGGGTATAGTGGAAACTGTCCGTGAAATACGGACAAAAAACGGCGAGATAATGGCGTTCGTGCGCATTGCGGATTTTACTGGAAATATGGAAGTAGTGTTTTTCCCCAGAGTTTATACTGAGGTTAAAAACCTCCTTTCAAGCGACAAATGTCTTGCAATAGAAGGAAGTATGTCAAATAGGAACGATACTCCGAGTTTGCTCGCTAACAAGGTGCGCGAACTGTAGGCACTTTTGACAAATCTGTAGATAAGAGTAGAAATATGTAAGCCATGGCCTGCTCCGATGCTTCCCCCCACACAAGTCATTTCAGCATTTCAATAGGCCCTCATAAGATTTTTTGCACTTTAGAGAGACCTATTGTCATTAAGATGCTAAAAGCATTTTTCGATAACCGCGATTGGCTTTCAAAAGCCGAAAGAAGTGATATCTGCCACACCATAACAGAACGCTTTAAGGGCGCAGTAGTATACGAAGAATGTCCTCTTGGTATTGAATTTGATCAGCTCTAGCGCCCCCGAAAAGGCGCATTTTTTTTGAGAATAACATGTGATAGTCTATAGCGTATGGCGACTAAAGAAAATCTTGAACACTTAAGGCACTCCCTCGCCCACCTTTTGGCGGCGGCTGTCTTGGAGCTTTATCCGGATGCCAAAAATACTTTAGGTCCTGCGATTGAGACCGGATTTTATTACGACTTTGAATTCAAAAAGCCAATCTCTGACGATGATCTCCTAAAAATAGAAAAGAAGATGAGTGAAATTCTGCCCGGATGGCAGAATTTCACGCACGAAGAGATGTCCACTAAAGACGCCAAAAAACGTTTCAAAGGAAATCCTTACAAGCTTGAGCTCATTGATGAGATAGAAGAAAAGAAAGAGAAGATTACTTTGTACACTTCTGGAGAATTCACAGACCTTTGCCGTGGAGGTCATGCTGATATCGCGGATATGAAAAGCTCTGCGTGGAAGCTTTCCCGCACCGCAGGCGCATACTGGCGAGGGAGTGAGAAGAACAAAATGCTCACCCGCATTTACGGCCTCGCTTTTGAAGCGAAAGAAGAGCTTGATGCGTACGAAAAGCAAATGGAAGAGGCGAAAAAAAGAGACCACAGAAAAATCGGCAAGGAGCTGGGCCTTTTTGTTTTTTCAGACCTTGTCGGCTCCGGCCTTCCATTGTTCACACCCAAAGGCACAAGACTAAGGGATGAAATAAGTAATTTCACGGAGAAGCTCCGACTGGACAGAGGATTCCAAAAAGTATGGATCCCCCATCTCACAAAAACGGATTTATACAAAACCTCCGGGCATTGGGACAAATTCGGCCACGAGCTTCTACTCGTGAAAAGTCAGGAGACAGGCGAAGATTTTGTTATAAAGCCCATGAACTGCCCGCATCATCAACAGATCTACGCATCAGACCAGAGAAGCTACAGAGATTTACCCATCAGGTATTTGGAAACAACCACTGTCTATAGAGATGAGAAGACGGGCGAGCTCTCCGGGCTCTCACGCGTGCGCTCTATCACCCAAGACGACAGTCATATCTTCTGCACCCCCGAGCAAATAGAAGACGAGTATCAGAGCATTATTGAAATGGTGAAAATCTTTTTCGACGCTATGGGAATGAAATTTCGCGCGCGCCTATCTTTTCGTGATGCAAAAAATCCAAAAAAATATCTCGGGGAGGAATCGCTGTGGGAAAGAGCGCAAGAAATTCTGCTCAAAATTGCAAAAAAGAATAATCTTGATTATTTCGTAGCCGAGGGCGAAGCTGCATTCTACGGGCCGAAGATTGATTTTATGGCGATGGATGCGATAGGCCGCGAGCATCAGCTGGCGACCCCCCAGCTTGATTTCGTCCAGCCAGCGCGCTTTGGATTGGAATACACCGATACTGATGGAAGTAAGAAAACGCCTGTTATGATACATCTCGCAATCGCCGGCTCTCTGGAGCGCTTTCTTTCTCTGTATATTGAACACACCGCCGGCTCCTTTCCTCTTTGGCTATCGCCTGTCCAAGTAAAAGTATTGCCGATCGGTGAAGATGAAATTCCGTACGCAAAAGATTTTGAGAAATTACTCAAGGAAAACAATATCCGCGCTGAGACAGATGATTCCAACGAAAGTTTGGGAAAGAAAATCCGCAATGCAAAGACAGAGAAAATCCCCTACCTCGCGGTGATCGGCAAAAAGGAAACTGAAAGCGGCACAGTCACTCTGGAGAGTCGCACAGGCTCCTTGGGCGCACTGCAAAAGGAAAAAGTGATTGTAAAACTAATGGACGAAATAAAACTAAGAAAATAACATGAATATAATAATGCTTGGTTTTATTACAATTTTAACTCTGGTCATCCCAATAATCTTTTCAAATTATATTGCAGCCGCAGCCCTAATCCCTATTGCGCTTTTATTTATATTGCTTTCCCATGATCATAAAATCTGGAAAATCTGGATTTTTGGAGCGCTGTTTGGACCAATTTCTGAGGCATTTTGCATTTACTACGGTTTATGGAATTATACTCATCCTGATTTTTGGGGAATACCGGTATGGCTACCCTTAGTATGGGGCAATGCTTTTGTCTTGGGTGCGCTTTTATACAAACTGATTACAGAAAAAAATTTACAGACAATTAAATAATATGGCAAAAAAACTTCCAATCGATAAATTTTTTGAGAGTCTAAACAAAGAGCATATCGCTCTTACTTATGGAGACGTGCGATTAGTGCCCCAGCATAGCAACTACATGCCGCACGAAGTAAATATTGGCGGAAGGATCACTAAAAATGTTTCGCTTCAATCGCCTGTAATAAGCGCGGCGATGGATACAGTCACAGAATTAAAAATGGCGATAGCTATGGCTTTAGGAGGAGGGCTTGGAGTAATCCATCGCAACCTTTCAATTGAAGAACAGGTCAAACAGATAACAGGAGTAAAGCGGTATATGAATGGCATGATCCCCGGACCTGTTTGCCTAAAAGAAACTAATACGGTATATGAGGTCCGCGAAATGATGTCTGAAAAGCAGTTCTCGTTTGAAAGTTTCCCTGTGATTAACGAAGAGGGCACGCTTAGAGGGATTGTCACGGGACATAATTTTAAATTTGCGGAAAACGATGAGATGATAAAAAGCATAATGACGAAAAAAGTGATCTCTGGAAAACAGTCAACATCCATAAAAGAAGCCGAGAAGATCATGAGAGGGCATCGCATACAGTGTCTGCCTATTGCGTCTTCGAAAAATAAAGTAACAGGTATGTATGTCTGGAGCGATGTCCAAAGAATTTTAGGAGGTAATCGGGAGGGATATAATCTGGACAAATCAGGTCGTCTAAGAGTAGGCGCTGCAATAGGTGCTAACCAAAACGATTTAGAGCGCGCATGTGAGCTTGTAAAAGCCGGTGTTGATATTTTAGTTATTGATACTGCGCATGGAGATACTGATAATGTTTTCAAAATTCTGCGAGAAGTAAAAAAACGCTTTGGAAAAACTGATGTCCTGGTAGGAAATGTTTCTACAGCCGAAGCTGCAAAACGGCTCGTGAAAGCCGGAGCTGATGGCATAAAGATCGGACAAGGCCCAGGCTCAATATGCACTACACGCATCGTCGCTGGAATAGGTGTGCCGCAAGTAACTGCGGTTTATGAATGTGTCCAAGCTTTACGTGGCACAAATGTTCCAGTATGTGCTGACGGCGGCATTACAGCGCCTGGAGACATCACTATTGCCCTTGCACTTGGAGCAGAAAGTGTGATGCTTGGGAGCATGATTGCTGGGTGTAATGAAGCGCCGGGAGAAATTTTCATTACTCCTGACGGGGAGAGATTAAAACGCTACCGCGGAATGGGCTCTCCAGGAGCCTTGAAAGCGAGCGTGGCATCGCGCGAGCGTTACGGACATAAAGAAAAATCCAAAGCGACTCCTGAAGGCGTAGAAGGTGCTGTCAAAGCGGTGGGGCCCCTTTCAGAAAAAATGTCATATCTTATTGGAGGACTTAGAGCAGGCATGGGATATAATGGCGCAAAAAACCTAAAAGAGTTAAGAGAAAAAGCGGAGCTCATTCGTATCACGAGCGCAGGAATGAGCGAGTCAGCTCCTCATGATCTGGAGATAATCACTGCAACTCATTAAATTTTTCTTCATACACACATTATGCGCTATAGCGCATAATGTGTGTATGAAGATTAAAACAACTTAACTCCATTCGGCACTTTACGATTAGGCACTGCGAGCACCACATTTTCGTTCTCGTCAGGAAACCCGCAAGTCAAAACTTCTGAAACAAATGGTCCTATCTGCTTTGATCCAAAATTCAATACTCCAATAATCTGTTTGCCAACCAGATCGGTTTTTTGGTAGTGTTCTGTGATTTGCGCGCTGGAATTCTTGATTCCGAATTCGCCAAAATCAATTTTGAGTTTATACGCCAGTTTTCTCGCTTCAGGGAAATCCAAAACCTCGACAATGGTGCCTGCTCGAAGTTCCACCTTTTCAAAATCATTCCAATTTATTTGTTCCATGCAGAAAGTATACAGTGAAAACGAGATTTTTACAGGCTTTTGAAGTTAAATATCAGTTTTCCTATCAAAAATCGCGGTTACCACATATCGCTCCTCTTTTTTACCGAAAGTATTGCAGGTAGAGAGTGTCAGCATATTCTTGTTATTGGAAAAATCCACAAATTCCTCTTCTGCACTTACGACAGAAACTTTTTCTACTACATAAACATATCTGTGGCTCTTTGAGTCAACATATATCGTATCGCCTCTCTTCAATGTCTTAATACCGTTAAATGATTTGTAAGCAGGATTCTGAACAACTGCAAGGCGTGTGCTGTGAGCAAAAAGAAAAACATTACCTGCACCTAAAAGCGCTGATTCCGGATATCTAACAGCACCTCTTGCGAGATATTCGTCAAGAAGTGCCGAGTCTGTAGTTTTTGGATTTTGCACCAAAACATCCACGGTTGTGTTAGGAATACTAAGATGAAATGGTTCCTCGCCAAATTCTTTTATTGTCGTATCTTTTTCTATCGGGCTAGGCGCTGTCAAGAAAGAGTTATCTTTTTCCACTCCAGCGGCCATTTCCATAGTTTTGAGCCGAAGATTATCTAATACATTCTCATTTGTGGAGGTTAGCTCATTGGGTACGAAACCAAAAAAAAAGAGTACGGAAAATGTCAGCAGGAAGACTCCTCCGAACCAGAGAATAAATCGTGTTTTGGGACTTTCCAAAAAATCCTTATTTTTCATTGCTTTCTCATTATATCAATAAAAACACTTATCGTCAATTAAACCCTTGACATTTGTGAGCTAAAGTAATATAATGGTACCGAATTAAATAAAATAGCTATGTCTGAAAACCCAAACATCTACATAGAAAACGAGCCAAAAAAGCCCAATATATGGGTACGTGTTGCTGTTATTACCGGAATGGTGGTAATTCTGTTCTTCATTGCCGTGGCAATCGTCAAATATGTGCCTAAATTTATCTCAGCAATAAGTCCGGCAAACGTTTCTCTGACTTCCCTATTTTCATCAAAGGATAAAATGTCAGCATCTGTTGATCCTACCCAAGTAGCAAGTGGAAATAAATTCACTATAAGCTGGAAAAATAACTCCGGCGACACTGACGGCTCTACAATATGGAGTTTCAAATGCGTCACAGGCATCACCATTGAATACAATTCAATAAACGGAATGAGACCTGTCGTCTGTGACACGCTTTTCCCTCTTTCCGATAGCGTCAATAACTACTCCTTCGTTGCTAAGAATAGCACCGACGCTCCAATCGTGGTTCCTATGGCAGTTTCGTTCTGGGATAAGGATTTGAAGGCGATGAAATTTTCAGGTTCAACTTCTCTAACAGTTGTTCCTCAAGGCTTTACAGCTACCCCGGGCACTTCTTACGAGCCTTCGCTTAATGCCCCAGTTACGGACCAGACTAAAACATCAACTTCAACAGAAGCAAAAACCAATACATCAAATGCATCTACAAAAACTTACACTACAGGAGGCCCATCATATGCTTATCCAACATATACTTATACAGGCCCTTCTGATCTTGCAATATCTTTAGTTTCAGTCGGACGTATAACGAGTAATGGAAGTTTTGAACAAACTACATCGCTTTATTCTGGAGATCGCGTTTCGGTAAAATTCAATGTGTCAAATGTTGGATCCGGCCGATCAGGTTCTTGGGTGCTTCGAACAGTTCTCCCGACAACCATCGCAAGCGAACGTCTGTTCACATCGTCCGTGGAGCCCGCTCTAAATCCTGGCGATTCATACCAGCTTACAATTGCATTTGATGCGTACGATCCGAATCTAAATGTGATTCAAATTCTCGTTGATACAGTAGAGACAAATCAGTCCAACAACTCGCTTGTGATAAATGTGTCTTTAAATGGAAATTATAATAACAACAATTGTTATTATAATAATGGTGTTTATACCTGCAACAATAATAACAACTGCTATTACAATAACGGGTACTACAATTGCAATAACAATAGCGGAAATCGCGATCTTTCGGTAACTATCACTGATGTGGGAACAATGGATAGAAATACAGGACAGTTTTACAATTCAGGTTCTGTAAACCGTTATGACAAGGCAGCGTTCAGATTTACAGTCCAAAATATCGGCGGCACCGATACTGGCATATGGACATTCAACGCAAGCCTGCCGTCAAGTACTAACAGCTCCTACTATTCTACGAGCCAGAACTCGCTTGCTCCCGGACAAAGCGCCACATTCACCCTCGGGTTTGAAAACCCTTACACCGGCTCCAATACCGTATCTGTAAATATTGATCCAAATAACAACATCTCTGAATCAAACGAGAATAACAACTACACTTCACGTTCTATATACGTAAATAACTAAAGAAGCGAAGAAGGTTTAGAAAACAAAAAACAATAAAAATCGTCCAGCTGGTCGCGACCAGCTGGACGATTTTGTTTGACATAAAAGTTCGAATCCAGTAACCTGCGTCCAGTATGATCATACAGAAACTTGACAAGTTCATTTTGGATAATGGCATAGAGCTGTTGTCATCCTGGCTTCAGGAAAAAATTTCCAGAGACTGCTTCTTCTGGTCAGCATGTTGCTTCGTTGCATGTCCTTTCTTTGCCCTAATCTGGGTCGGGTGCATGTTCTACACTACACCTATCATGGAAGTGGGAATGGCATCAATTCTTGTGGTCCTGTTTTTCGGAATAGCGGCAAAATTTTATCTTGCCCTGATTCCCAAAATAAGAAAAGACTATGAAAAAGGAATGCTGCAGGGGTTTCGAAATCCTGCCTACTTGAACAGGTCTGACTCAAGGACAGAAGTTCTTTGCGGGTTTTTATTTTTTGTTGTGGTAGTGAAGCTCTTTAGTTTCGGAGGATGGTATATGCTTGCTTACGGGAGTATCTATTTAGGAGAACTCTTTCTAGCTTGCACGCCAAAGCCGCCAAAACCATTAGTAAATGCTGTTCCGCAAACAGCCTAACCTCGCACAACGCGGGGTTTTTTATATATCGAGACGAGCCATCCCGAAGCAAAGACTTCGTCTTGCAACGAGATAAGTTTTGGCTAGATGTCTAGTCGTGCCATTTTTGCATTACTCTGAATAAAACTTTTTCTACTCGGCACATCGTTGCCCATGAGGATATCTATGACCTTGTCCGCCGCCGCGGCGTCCGTCACCGTCACTTGCTTCAGAATTCTATTGTGCACATCCATCGTGGTTTCCGCAAGCTCTTCCGCGTTCATTTCTCCGAGGCCTTTGTATCGCTGGATAGAAACTTTTTTGCTCTTCACTATAGCGTCCTCTGACTTGGAGGTTGAACCTCCAAGAGGAGGTTCAACCTCCTCTTCCTTGCCCTCCAAAGCTTCAGAGTCGGAGGGTTCCGCCGTCTCCATCACATTCAATTTATTTGCCGTCAAGAATTTATCCTTCTCTTCCTCAAGATAGAAATAATGGAAATCTTTGCCGTATTTTAATTTGTAAAGCGGCGGCTGAGCGATATAAATAAATCCGCCTTCAATAAGCGGCCGAAAATATCTGTAGAAAAGTGTGAGAAGAAGCGTCCTGATGTGTGCCCCGTCCACATCGGCATCTGTCGCAATAATTACTTTATGATAACGAAGCTTTGTGATATCAAAGGTATCTCCTATCGCCGTGCCAAGAGCCACCACCAGATTCGTAATCTGCTCTGACGCAAGCATCTTGTCCAAACGCGCTCTCTCAATATTCAAAATCTTGCCTCTTAGCGGAAGTATAGCCTGCGTCCTCCTGTCGCGTCCTGTCTTGGCCGTGCCTCCGGCAGAATCCCCCTCCACAATAAATAATTCCGATTCAGATGCGTCTTTGCTCTGGCAGTCGGCGAGCTTCCCTGGCAATGTCATACCCTCAAGAGCGCCTTTGCGAAGGATAGAATCCTTGGCGGCCTTGGCGGCTTTGCGCGCCTTCATAGCAAGCAAGGTTTTCCCAATGATTGCCCTTGCGTCATCCGGCTTCTCCTCAAGGAATGCCGCGAAAGATTCGCCGAAAA
>DATDXX010000029.1:0-2566 GCA_036517135.1 Minisyncoccota bacterium
CCCTCTCCGCATCAAGCTCATGAGCTAGAGAGACCCGAGGTCTCCGCAAATGAGCAACCTAAAACCGCCTAAATTTGGCGGTTTTAGTGTTATAATGGGAGCGAAGACTACTTGAAAATGATTTGAATCCTACAAATTGGCGTCTGATGAGCGATGGGGTCAATTATCGCCTTGGATTCCTTCAGGGGCGCTTAAGAGGTGTAGAAGGTGAAGAAGCTCTCCGAAAGCTCGTAGAATTAGAGCAAAAGAAAATAGACACCAAGCTGTCTCATTTTATCAACGATAGATATCAATAATTTCCCAATAAAACGAGAAAAAACCGATGTATCTTTACGACACATCGGTTCTAAATTACCACCTACGATAGATATCGTGAGCGGGCATCTTCCTTAGCAATTCCTGTTTTTTTAAAGTGGAATATAGGTTTCTTGAAACCCAAACTTTTTTGGTCCAAGCAACTCAACTCCTCTGTCCGTCCTCCATACTGGAAGCGCTGGTGTCCCGAACACTAGGACATTACTTCCTAACTGCAGAGAGCTATTAGAAACAGGCAGCAGTGAATCGGAATCTATGATGGATATTGAATCGGGTACACTGCAAAGACATTTTTCACCACAGAACAAAATGATATTTTCATTTTTGTAGTGGATCTGAAATTTTTTACCATTGAATGCTTCCGATCCGCTTATTTGGGTTATTCCAGATAGGAAACCCGGCTCCTCCTTTGGTGTATTGTTTACAACTTTTCCCGTTGCCAGTAGCTTTGAGTTACAGTTTTCACGAAGTGCATTAATAAGATCTTTTTCGTTTCTACACTTGAGGATTATGTCGCCTGTCAAGATTGATCGGGATATTGTTCCGGGTGGCAATATTGATTGAGCGCCAACTTTCTGAATAGGTCTGCTTGCTATGTAGCAGTACCCTCCAGACGCAACTGCAAAAGCTCGATAGACACTTTCCAGAAGGGCCATGTTTTTTGAGTTTTTTACTATTATCACGTCCGCCTGGTCGTTAACGACAACTGCAGGGGTTGATTCAATTCCTTTAATCCCGTATATATCCATATCTTCTTCAGGAACTGCTCTGCCGCCGGCCATATCTGTATCTACGAGCACCAGGTCCTTCTTATTGGCTGTCCATACAGCATTTATCTCAGACCCTATTTCGCCAGGTATTACGCCCTTGATTTGTATCTCCAGATATTTTTCCAGACATTCTATTGCCAGTAGAAAAGTCTTGTATTCTTTCTTGCTACGCCCGCTTGCACCTATTGCATAGACCGTGCAAAACCAGTCGTCATCAGAAAGTTCGTCTAAAGACATTAGGCTTGTGTTTCCGCCATTATCTGAATTCATTAGCTCGATACTATTTTTGTAGGGGACACCTCCTCCACAAGAAAAAAAAGCTGAGCCAATAAAAAGACTTTTGTAGTCGTTTCCACTTAATGTAATCATGATTTCTCCTAAGCGCTGAATGTTTCCACTAATTTGGAATTCATCATGAAAGCTCTTCGCTTTTTAAAACCCAACACATCAAGAGATGTTATTAGATCAAGCGAGCCATCTTTCTCTATGAAGGGGTGTATTGTTACACAGGAAGTGCCTTGTCTCGCCAAATATTCTGTCAGAGACAATATCAGTGACTCAATAATTGCAGATGCTACCGTTGACTGAGCCACAAAAATACGCTCAATCGTTGCTTTGCTTGTAGGCTTATGAATAGAGGCTGTTATTAAGCCAACAAGAGATTCTTCTAGGAAAGCACCATGAATTACTTGTGCCGAATCAAGGCACGGCGTATTTTTATGGTTTATATCAGAGATCAATACGCTTAGAAATTGAGCGTACTGCGTTTCGCTTATGTCAGTCGTATGTATCTGCTTGACGCGAACCCCATCTTTCTTAAGCTCGGAATTTATGAGCCCAAGTTGATTTACGTACCATTGCGTTAGAACTCCTTCAGAATAATGATGTTGGGCTAGCAAGTGAGACATCACCGTGTTTGTAGTGTGACAAAATGAGCGAAGAATCTTCATGTCAGCCTTTACCGCGTGCTTTTCGAATTCGCTGAGTAGTTTGCTGGCAATACCCTGTCTTCTGAAATTTTCTCTGACATGAATATTCTCTAAAGTAGCAACTCCTCCCTTACTGAAGGTGGCCAATAAAAACCCAGCGATTCCCGCATCCTGATCTACGGCTACAATCATTGATCCATCTTTTTCTTTGGCCCAATTGCTCAATGTTTCTTCTGACCAGAAAATAATTTCCTCGCCAGTAGCAAACTCCTGTGTATTTCGCCCGACCCGCATTACATACGTGAGATCTTTTTCCATGCAAAAATCTCTAACGGTTACACCATCAAGATTTTCAATGGATGGCCCCTGGTGTTGATGGGCAATTTTGCTTCTATGGTCTGCATTGATTTTAGACATGATAAATACCTCGCTTGAAAGTTGTTGTTAAAGGACGAGCTGAAAAAACAGGTATACACCCCCTTATAAAAGGTACGGCTTGTCCATAAATCTCAGTGAAGATACAATGCTATATTTTTGCATATTTGTCAAGCG
>DATDXX010000030.1:0-6565 GCA_036517135.1 Minisyncoccota bacterium
TTGAAAAAGATTATCCGGAGGCTATTACTATTCTTCTTGAAGAAAACTATCGCTCCACCAAAACGATACTAGCTGCGGCAAATGCCGTCATTGCAAAAAACATAATGAGAAAGGAAAAAAACTTATTCACTTCTAATGCCGACGGTGAGATGATCTCGCTTTACATCGCTTTTGACGAGAGAGACGAGGCTGGAACGATCGCAGAAAAGTCAGAGAAATTAATCCGGCAAGGAATATCCCGCGATGAGATCGCCGTCTTATATAGAGCCAACTTCCAGTCCCGAGTGCTGGAAGAAGCGTTCATAAGAAGAAAAATTCCTTACGAGCTACTCGGCACAAAGTTTTTTGAACGAAAGGAGATAAAAGATGCGCTCTCATATATAAAAGTATCACTTAACCCTGATTCGCTCTCTGATCTAAAAAGAATAATTAATACGCCAGCAAGAGGCATCGGCAAGGTTACGATGCTAAAAGTTTTTGAAGGCAAAGAAAATGAGCTGCCAAATGCTATGAAAGAAAAAATGGAAGGATTAAGAAAAATTCTCCAAGAAATAAAAGAAGTGATTGAAAAAAAATTACCAAGCGAAGCGGTAAAATTCGCCATAAAGCGCTCTGGTTTGGAGCAAATGCTTATAAACGACAAAGAAGAAGGCGCTGAACGGCTTGAAAACGTCCGCGAACTTGTGACTACCGCAGGTGCGTATGATATGTATGGTATAGGAGAAGGAATGGAGAAATTTTTGGAGCATTCCGCGCTTTCAACGGATCAAGACGAACTCGGCAAGCAGTATGGTGTGAAGCTTATGACAGTTCACGCATCTAAAGGACTTGAATTCGGGCATGTCTTTATCACCGGGCTTGAGCAAGACCTCTTCCCGCATGAAAAAATGAACGAGGATGACATGTCTGCAGAGGACAAAGAAGAAGAGCGGAGGTTGTTTTATGTAGCACTCACGCGGGCAAAAGAAAAGCTTCATCTTTCATACGCTCAAACAAGAACAATATATGGCGCGAAACAAGTGAACGCTCCGTCTGAATTCCTCGCTGATATCGACAATTCCTTAATGAAATTGGAAAACCCAGAAGCAGAAAAAATGATGAAATACATAGAGTTTTAATCTATGGCAAGGACTACCCTTGCCATTTTTTTGGTAATTGCTAAACTATAAATATAAATGGAAAGAAAGATCTCACTTTTGCAGAATAACTATTATCATGTTTATAACCGTGGAGTTGATAAGCGTAAGATCTTCAACTCAAATAGTGATTATCATAGATTCCTTGCGCTTCTCTATGTTTCGAATTCTGATGAAAAAATCCATATCAGCAACCAAAAAAATAATATTGCACTTGCAGATGTGCTGTCGCTAGAAAAAGGTAAAAATATAGTGGCAATAGGCGCGTATTGTCTTATGCCAAATCATTTTCATTTACTTCTCACACCTCTTGTTGAAGGAGGTATTTCAAAATTTATGCTAAAGCTCCAAACTGGTTATTCAATGTATTTCAATATAAAAAACGAAAGGGAGGGATCTCTTTTTCAAGGCACCTACAAAGCAACCCACGCGCAGGATGATGAATACTTGAAATATCTTTATGCTTACATCCACTTAAACCCTGCTAAATTAAAGGATAAGGAATGGAAGATCAAAGGAGCACATGATCTGAGTAGATTAAAAAATTTTGTAAAGGCTTACAATTATTCTAGTTATTCAGAATACGAAGATAAAGAATTCAAAATCTGTGATCCTAAAAAATTCCCTGAGTATTTCAAGAAAGATGCGGATTTCATAGACCTGCTAGATTTTTGGCTCTCTTATCAAAAACTAGAGATGGCAAGGGTAACCCTTGCCAGATAAGATATGACTTATGCGAAAAAATCACTTGGGCAGAATTTTTTGAGGTCAAAGAGCGCGCTTCGCGCGATGGTTGAAGCAGGTAAGATAAGAGAGGGGGAGATGGTGCTTGAGATAGGACCGGGGCGAGGAGCACTCACAGAGAAGCTTTTGGAGGCCGGAGCAAGCGTCGTAGCGGTGGAGAAAGATGAGGCTTTAATTCCTATTTTGCGAGAAAAGTTTGCAAAAGAAATTAGTGAAAAAAGATTTTTTCTAATACATGCCGATATTCTTGATCTCTCTGCTTCAGATATTTTA
The DNA here is from genome assembly GCA_036517135.1 of Minisyncoccota bacterium. Taxonomy (GTDB): domain Bacteria; phylum Patescibacteriota; class Minisyncoccia; order Phycocordibacterales; family CAIRYW01; genus JAQBQZ01. Next base: position 2,154 of record DATDXX010000030.1, read on the forward strand.
AAAGCCAACAAGCTGACCAGCTCACAAGCTTACAAGCTGATTGCCAATATCCCCTACTACATCACGGGTGCGGTAATAAGAAAATTTTTAGAGGAAAAGAACCCGCCTAAAATAATGGTTCTGCTTTTGCAGAAGGAGGTGGTGGAAAGGATTGTGGCGCGAGATGGTAAAGAGAGCATTTTGTCCATCGCTGTGAAAGCATATTGCCGTCCGAGATATGTGATGAAGGTGAAGAGAGAGGCATTCTCGCCCGCGCCGAATGTTGATTCGGCAATCGTGGCGTTTGAAGATATAAGCAAAAAATTTTTCACAGAAAACAAGATAAACGAGGAAAAATTTTTTGCTCTAGTAAAAACCGGATTCGCCCATAAGAGAAAAAAACTCGGTGGCAATCTAAAAAAACTCTCAAAAAATTTAAATCAGGATGTACTCGCAAACCTCAAGGACAAAAGAGCGGAAGAACTTTCGCCTGACGATTGGAGAAACCTTTTAGCGAAAAATTAGAGAAACATGTAGATAAAAGGATATATCGCGTCCGGGGTTGGCAATAAAGTCGTACCGATTTGAATAAGAGTGCCGAGCATTGGGATTGGAATAGTAAGATGAAGAGGGTTGATAAGAAAACAAACTCCGCCCCAGAAAAATTTTCCTCCTGTATCCGAATCGGGAATAGGTCCTGCAAATTTAAATACCGGCACTATAGGAGAGACCGGCACATAAGGCAACAGTAGCGGCAAAACAATACCGGATTCAACGAGAACGACCGCACCGTTGTAGCAGATTGGCAACATAGCGATAAATAAACCGTCATAGTCAGATGTATCTATCGGGGTCGGCCATGTAACAATTGCGAAAGTTGATGAGAAAGAGCCGAAAAACAGCAAAAAGATAATGAGTGGAATTAAAAGTTTTTTCATAGTGAAAGTTTGATTGTATTAGACGGTCCTGATATGCCGTTTTCGTTTGAAATCCAGAGCGATACTGATGCAGTAGTCATTAAATGAGCCGGTACCCCTATATAAGATGAGAAGCCGGGAAGATCAGAAAATTTTATTGAAATTACCGTGCCACCAAAAGCCGGAACATCGTTAAAAACTCCGAGAGTCGTATAAATAGTGTTTAATTTCGCAAAATTCTTTCCGGTAATCGTAACAGTCTGATCAATTGCGGCGGAAGTGGGGGTTACACTTACAATTTTTGGTGCCGGGCGATTTTTGTAATTTACCATGAGCCCTAAAGTATTGCTTGGCAAGCCTTTTTCGTCAGCTACCGAAACTAAAACTCTGCCAAAAAAATCTTTTGGAATTGTTGTAGAAATAGCCGTACCGCCAGTTGAGGTTGCACCTTCAGTTCTCCTGTCTTTGTTCCATATGATAGTGTTGGCGGAAGAACTGAAATTTTTGCCATAAATTTTAATGGTCTGGCCCGGTTCCGCAGAATAAGTAGAGAGTCCTGTTAACGACACTTTAGTCGATGTGGCTATTGACGGTATTTTTATTCCATATTGCTTTAAGGTATCCAATATTTTTTGTGCATGTAAAGTTGTGGTCGTTGCGGAAAAATTCTTGGTGTTAGATGGCGTCATTATGGTCAACTCGGGATATTGCGCGCCAATTTTCGCGAGATAAGAGGTAAAGCTCTCCTTGGTGCTTGTAGACAATGTGGTATTGCTTAAAGAAGTATTTTTTACTGGAACAGATGATTTTGTCTCCGAAAGAATTTTATTGAGAACTGCCCTAGTGTAAGCATCCACTATGCCGTGTCCCTCGGTCCTGCCAAGTGGCGTGAGTATTTGAGAAGCGTACTTTTGTTGGAATTTGATGACTGCGGCAAGCGTTCTTATGCCGAAATAATCAGTCTCGTTGCCTGGAGAACCGGCCCCGCTTAATGCCACTTTAGTGTCAGCACTTTTGTTTAAAATCTGCTGAAGCACTTTAACCTCCGGCGATTGTACGCCAAAATACAGATAAGCCGTTATATCAGCGCGTACCAAAACCGCAACAAGACAAAAAGACAGTATAAAAAAACATGAAGCAATTTTCCGCATCGTTTCATTTTAGCATTTCTGTATTTTATCTCCATTGTCGATATAATCCCGTTAGAGATAGGAAACCATATCTAATTACTACAAAGTGTGGGCTGTTAATATTTATAACCTAGTTAAAAACCTGCTTTTCAGACCTGTCGTGTTTCCGTTTCATCTCTAACGGGATATAATGATCACATTGTGAGCGTACAGATCTCAAAACCGAGCAAAAAAATTATTGCGCTTCTGATAGTTGTCTCATGTCTTATTGCGTTCCTTTTAGTCAAGAAATTTTGGAGAGGAAAAGATCCTAATGCTCTTGTAATGCCAAGCTACGCAACAAATGAGACAATTGATTCCGCGCAAACAGGTTCTCTCGCATACAAAAACAAAACTGTTACAGACATCGCTATGTTTGATAGAGATGGCGATGGCCTGCCTGACTGGCAGGAGACTCTTGCCGGCACGAATCCGGAGAATCCTGATACAGATGGCGATGGAACAACTGACGGCAGTGAAATGAAACTTGGAAGGGATCCGCTCGCTCGCGGACCTAACGATAAAAAAGTGAGTCATTTTAGCGCTTCATCAACAGAATCTTCTGCTTCAAGCGAACCGGAAACTCTTTCTGAAGGAATTGCTCGGTCACTTTTCGCGAATACAGTATATTTAAGCAACAGCGATCAAATGACCAATGAAAACAAAGACGCTCTGGTATTTGACTTTGTTACCCAAATTGCAAATTCATTCACTTATAAAGAATATACAGCGGATGGACTTTCTTACACATCTCTTCAAGATACAGAGACAGTAAAAACATACGCCTCTCAATTCGCAACTCTTCAACTCGGAATGATAATTCAAATGCAAAATAATGTGTCAGCGATTCAAAATGATATCGGCGTCATGGCAAAGATATACGAAAAAGAAGCTGACGATCTGTATCGTATAAAAGTTCCGGAAGAAATCGCCGATGTTCATCTACAGATAATAAATAATTTCAGCAAGGCGGCAGCGGCATTTAGGGCAATCGTGAACCAGAAAACAGATCCGCTCCAAGTGCCTATTGCAATAAGCGTATATCAAGCGGCGGCAACGGAGATGGACGCGCTAATGGCCCAAGTTGCCCAGTTTATCAGGGCAAATGGTATAATTTTTAGCAAGAATGAGATAGGCGGATACTGGAATGCTTTTAATACACAATGAATCCCGTAGTAGAAAATGGCATTGCCATCATTTTGCGAGCAAATACTTACGAATGTTAAATCCTAAAATCTTTTCATGAAATACAAAGTGGTAAATTACAAACATAATCAAAAGATGGCGAAGCAAAAGATACCATTTTTCACTACGGGATGAAATTTTTTAGAAAACAGAAATTTTTAACAGGCTCCATACTTTTTTGGTTTATATTTCTAAACCTTAGTATGCCGATAGCCGCCTTTGCAGAATTCATTAACGGGATTGATACATCAAAATTAACTCCTGATCAAATACATATTATAAAAGCACAGCAGGTCATTGGGAGTCCGGAATACCAAAGTAATTTGGAAAAGTGGTATTCTCAAATTCAAGCCATGCCTCAAGTTACAATAGAGCAATCACAACTAAAATTGGACCAGCTTGATGGGTATATCGCAACCAAAAAATCCAATCAGGCAATTAATGCAGAATATTTGAGTATAAGAAACCAGCAGTTGCCAGGACCTGGTGCCAGTCTTTTTCCTGAAGGCAGTGTTGATGCCGCGAGACTGGATTTACTAGGTAATCCCAGCGCTTTAGAGTCATCCGGAGAAAATAACGATTTTACATTAGGGCCGGATGGACAAGTAAGCGCGTCTGCTTCGGGCGAAGCAGGTGTTGGCTTCGGCGATGCGACACAGAATGTGATAGGAGCGCTCGGCACCTGTTCAATAGGGGCTATTCTTGGGCGTCTTTTAGCTTCTCTTATATCAAGCATTATAAATCTGCTTTTGGGATTCCTTACTGATACTCTGTTTAGAGCTGTAGTAGGTCCTATTGATTGCATAGCGCAGCCGTTTAAACTTTGTATTGTAGACCCAGATGGCAATAACATAGGCACATCGCAAAGTCTCAAAACGACGGGTTATGGCAGTCCGAGTCCCACAGGAATACCAAAAATTCTTTTGTCTGCGCCATCGTTGGATTCAATAATGTACTGCATCGTCAATGAAATTTTGACATACATTACACAAGCGACTATCAAGTGGATAAATTCGGGCTTCAACGGCAATCCGGTTTTTGTTACGAACCCGCAAGCATTTCTCACTCGTCTTGGCGATAGAGAGGCGGCAAATTTTGCAAACGAGCTTGCTGGTGGCGTAAATCAGGCACTAAATAGAGGAGCAAACGGTCTAGCGGCAGG
>DATDXX010000031.1:0-4142 GCA_036517135.1 Minisyncoccota bacterium
ATGAGGTTTTATTATTTTTATATCTTTCCAATTGCCCATAATTTTATCTCCCTCGGATACTTTATGAGCCAAATCAAGCTTCTTTAACGCTTTGATTCTTTGTGCCGTGTGCTCCAACGGCCTTTTTCCTTTTCTTGCAAAGACACTTTTCCTCGATGCTACAGACACATAAAGCCGTCCGAGCTTCTTTGCTTCTTTTAGGAAAAAAATGTGGCCCTTGTGAAGGCGGTCAAATGTTCCAAACACAAGCACCTTTTTCACTTGCGTTTTTTTCATATATCGCTAGAATAGTATCACAACAAAATGCTAAAGACAGCAGAAGCGGTATCAATAGGCCATCCAGACAAGATTTGCGATCAGATATCTGACGCAATTCTAGACGCATGCCTCAAGGACGATTCGAAATCGAGAGTTGCCATAGAGACGATGGGAGGGCACGGAATTATTTCTATCACAGGCGAGCTCACGACCAAGACATATGTGAACATGCGCGAGATTGCGCAGCAAATATACCGCGATTGCGGCAACAACGACCAGATAGGAGTAAATGTGAATGTGGTGGAGCAAAGCCCGGAAATCGCGGGCGGTGTAGATAAAGAAGGCGCGGGCGACCAAGGCATAATGGTGGGCTATGCCACGAACGAGACGCCGGAGATGCTTCCACTAGAGGTGGTGCTCTCCCGAAAGCTTGCTAAAGCGATGGGCAGGCATGACGGCAAAAGCCAAGTGACGGTGAACGACGGCAAGGTGGTAAAGGTCTTGACCTCGCTTTGCTCTTCCGGAGATATGTCAGATGTGACGCTTGAAGAGACGATGAAAAAAGAAATTCTTCCGCATTTTAGTGGTAGCTGGGAAGAACTAAAAAAAGTATGGATGCAAAATCCGAACGGGGAATGGACCATAGGAGGGTTCACAGCTGATACGGGGCTTACAGGAAGAAAATTGGCTGTGGATAATTATGGGCCGAATATTCCTGTCGGGGGCGGATGCTTCTCGGGCAAGGATGCCACCAAGGTAGATAGGAGCGCCGCATATATGGCGCGCAAAATCGCGGTGGATTATTTGAAGAAAAGAAAAGCCAAGGAAGTGTTCGTCCATATCGCGTACGCAATCGGTGTGGCGGAGCCACTTATGGCCGTGGTAGATATTGACGGCGTGCAGGAGGAGATAAAGGGCTACGACCTCAAGCCAAAAGCAATAATAGAATTTCTAGATTTACGCCGTCCCCAATTCCGCGAGACGGCAAAGTATGGTCATTTCGGAAATGGATTCACTTGGGACCTACCTGCGGCAGGCAGGTAAATAAAAAAAGACCACGTAGTGCGTGATCTTCAAGCGAGCATGGATTCTCGCGCTCCATCGGCGCCGAATCGAGGAGCTATGGAGATGAAGCCGTAGTTGCCATTGTAGACGGAGACATTTTTTCTGCCATCCCCGCACAGGCGAAACGCCTCTGCTTCTTTCTCCCTCTCCCTTTTTGCCCAATCGATTTTGAGGACGATTGGCTTGAAGCCGAAACCAGACCACTTTCCCCTTCGGCACTTTGGTTTTGGTGATTCTTTCGACTTTTTCATTCCAGAGTAGAGATTACTCTGGCGTTAGATAATGTCAATATCTTTTTGCACAGGCGTGGTAATCACGATTTTATTTTTGCTAGAAATATAAAAGTCAATTTCCGTCCTCATTCCAAAATCTTTGAAATACATTCCCGGCTCAATGGTGTAGCCGACATTCTTTTGGAGAGGGGAGTACTCTTTCCAATTTATGCCCGGCAGTTTTCCGTGAGGATGACCAAACCCTAGCGAATGCCCGATGGTGTGCTTTATAGCGCTTCCGTACCCTGCTTTGCCGATGACATCATGAGCCGTTCTGTCCAAACCTACTCCTCTCGGCAGCTTTCCCTTTCTTAAACACTTTTCAAGATATCTCAGCGTACTAGTACGCGAGTATGTGAGGATTCTCCATTTCTCTTGAATTTTTTTTGGTATCCTACCTTCTACCTTCGACTTTCCACCTTCTCCTTTGTAGAACATCCATGTCATATCAGCGTACGGCGCATTCCTTTTTGGGAGCCGAGCCCAAATATCGATGAGAATCAAGTTATTAGCTTTTAGCTTCTGGCCTTTACCTGCCTGACGGCGAGGTAGGGCTTTAGGAAAGTAATGCACTTGGCTTGTATTTTTTCCAAACGCCACAATTGCAAATTCTTTCTTGTGGTCATTTACAAGCCCGTGCCTTTTGTATGCTTTCTCTACAAAAATCAGAGCATCTGTTTCAGTCACGCCCTTACTTGTTTGCAAAAAGCCTACCATTTCGTCTTTAATGAGACCTAGTTTTTGTGCCGCTTCCCTATGTTTTTTTATCTGTTTTTTGCTCCACATACTTCAGGATTACAAGTATACACATTTTTCAAAGTTTATCTCTTCATCAATACTACGCTATAGTGTATAATTGATGAACCATGAAAGTGGTACGAAAGACAACGAAAGGTGATATCGCAAGAGCAATTTTAGAATCGATAAAGATTTCTGGCTTCCTTGCTATAGCGGCAGTTACGCCGAATGCATTGCAAATGCTCGAGAAATTTGGAATTACCAACTTCAAAAACAAAGGGGTCATAAGCAATGCACGAAGCAGGCTGGTGAGAGGTGGATATTTGAAAAGAAACGAAGACGGATACTTGAGATTGACCAAAGCTGGGGAAGAGAAGCTCCGCAAATACCGACTAAAGGATTACGAGCTTGTCATACCACGATTTTGGGATGGGAAATGGAGGGTTCTTATTTTTGATATCATCGAAGAGAGAAGAGCATTGCGAGATAAAATACGTAATACACTAGCATCTATTGGATTTATGAGAATGCAGGACAGCGTTTGGATTTTCCCTTATGACTGCGAAGACCTAATCACGCTTCTAAAGGCGGACTTCAAAGTGGGATACGATTTGCTTTACATGGTCGTAGACAAATTGGAAGGAGATCATATTTTCAAAGATTATTTCAAATTAAAATGACTTTATCAGCATTCATCAATCTTTCGCTATAGTGGAATAATGATGAATAAGTAATTTGAAATTTTTTGGCAGCTTGGGCATGCAATCGTAGCTGTTTTTTAGACCAAGGGCCTCTTTGTCCTGTATGTTCTTTCTTCAGAATGCTGCCAGTCCGATGCCAGATCCCACTTCGAACCGTCCCATTCCTCCAGCGTCGCATCATTTTTACAATACGACCCTAAGGAGTTCAATTCTGATTTTAGCAACAGCCTCCATCCCGTATTTATCCCAATCTGTCCATCAGTCATGTTGTCAGGATTATGAACATTATCTATTTCTTTTTGTTCCTCGATCATATAAATGTAAACAGACCGTCTTTGTAGATCACTTGCTCTCTGCCGTCGCGCATATAGGCGGTGACGGTACGCGGAGTGGTGGAGACCATATCAGTGTGCACCGACGAGGAATTGAATCCGAGCTCCTCCCAATCTTCCGGCTCAAGCGTGGAAGAGTCGTCCGCGAGGCAATCGTGATAGGCGTTGCCGAGAGCGATGTGGGTGTTGCCGTATTTGCCGCCGACATTTTCGTCAAAGAGGGTCTCCGCCATGAATTTGGTGATGCGAGAAAATCTCTTGTCGGTCAAAGAAAATTCGCCCACTTTGTCCGCATTCGGTGTCGCTATCATCTGTTTTAGCACTTTTTCGTTTTGTTTAGCTTTGCATTTGATGACGCGGCCGTTTTTGAACCACAATTCAATGCCGGTAATCAGATTGCCGTATCTGTACAAGGGCTCGCTGAAGCGCACCCAGCCCTCCGTGCCTCGCCAATCAGGAGAAGTGAAAATTTCAAAAGAAGGGATATTGCGCCCGCTCCCGCCCATCCATTTCCTGTCTCGCCCCAGATGTATCCAGAAATCGGCATCCGGCCCTTTGACATGCATCTTCTCTATCGGGAGCGTGTTGAGCTTTTTCTGCGTCTTCTCCACCATTGCAAACACTTTCTTCCACGCCCTGATGGGGTCTTTCTTGTCCAAAAAGCATGCCTTTATTATTTCTTTCCAATAATTCTGAAGAGACATTTTTGCTTCCTTGGCCATTGCCGGGGTGGCGTAAAGCGCCAATGTCCAGGTGAATCTTCCCTTATTTTCCTT
>DATDXX010000032.1:0-4297 GCA_036517135.1 Minisyncoccota bacterium
CTAAATTGCTCTATGGAGTTTTTGGCGTTTCGGCAATAAGACACTTTTGTATCATTATGGAAACGGCTATTTTGATCAGTTGAATCACTGTAGTGGACAAAATCGATGCTTTTTGTCCAGTGTACTATGCTAAAAAAGGAAATAAGCATAGTACAACGTGAATGCTATGCTTATTTGGGTCATCCGGACTTTTTGCACAACAGCACTATGGCGCAACGTCCAAAAGTGATAAAATAAATTCAACAGTTAAATAAGCGCCTCACGAGGCAACCTAAAAGGTATTCCGAGCCCAAGGGCTCGCGGTCTAACATCACTTTTGTGATTATGGATCGCGAGCCTTTTGTTTAACTGATAATGATTATGAAAATGAAAAAGGTCGGGGTGGCCACAAAATACAAAAAATATCACGAAAATCAAGAAAACAAACCCAAAAAACACTTTCGAACCGCCAAAAGAGCCCGTCAATAAAGGAAAAACACCAGCTTTCGCTGATGTTAATCCTAACTGGCTCCGGCTGCTGGACGATGTTAGAACCTGTTTATTAGGGGGAAAGTCGTCTTTTACACTCAATCTTGTTTCGTAATTGCATTCCGCCCTATCCCGTGTATCACTATTTCCTTACGCTTCGTTTTGGCATTTTATCTATTCACGCAGGCATCGTATGCCGTCTCTTGTTGGTCGTATTCCTCGCAACCCTCAACGAAAGAGTTTGAATTGCCACTGCAATACCCGCCTCCCCTATTTTCTGCCCACTCGTATCCCGCGTAATGACCGGATCCGATGCTGTAGGGATTTTCCGGCTCCAGAGACGAGCAATCACTTTCGGAGAATATGCCTCTACCCACGCCATATTCTGGCTCGTTTTGAGATTGATGACCAAAAAACCACCAACCAAGAGTCCCAATAATAAAAAAGGTGAACAGCCAACGCATAGATTACTTATTCGGCAATTAGTTGACAGTCGTGCGTAATTTGTCCTATCTCTGGGTTCCAACACTGATATACAATTGAAACTTCATCTATAATACCTGCCTTATCTGTTGTGTTCAATGCAATTGCAAACCGAGTTTTATCAGAAACATTCAGGAGAGCAGACCAGTCGGCCTTCCGTACCTCACTTGAAAGCGTCTCTCTATAATTGATGCCACTCAAGCTAAAGAGAAGTTCTGTTGCACCATTTTCTCCTCTATTGACCACGGCATTATCCATAATCAAATGTCCCCCAAACTCATCAGGTTTTACATAGGGATGCTCCCATTCTTGCTGTAGCGCTCGCCCAGCAACATGGGCTTTGATATAAAGGTAGCCACAAGCAATTTGTGAGCCAGATCCAACAGATTTTACAACAGTGCGTTTTATATTGATTAATTTGCCATCCACGCCGTAAGAATTGAGATTTTTTGCAAGTACAACAATTTGTTTTGAATCCTTGAGTCCAATGAAGTAATCCCAAGTATTCGGGCAGGTCGGCTTTTTTAGAATTACCTCTTTTATTACCTCCGTGACCGTATCTGGACTAACTTCAATAGTTTGTTTTGGCCGCGAGACAAAACCAAGAAGAGCTACCGCGCCATACGCTGTAACGAGAAGGGCAATTATCAGACCGATTTTCTTATTCTTCATGCATGTATGTTTTAGGTATCTCCCTAATAGCCCTTAATAAAAGTAACGCGCCGAGCAAACTTATTACGGCGATCTGAAACTTCGCTAACAAGATTAAATCTCTTTTCGGCAAGTCCAAAAAGTAATCTTTAAGCATTGTGTCAAATGCTGGTTTACCCACCCAGTACACAATGCTTGTAGGCAGTGTAATCGCGCCTAACCCGACCAATAACTTCGGTAAAGAAAAGCCGAGTGCAAAGGATAGCATGATACAGCCCAAAAAGAAAAGGAGTACATTCACCGTCTGCCACCCTCTCCCTTTTTCACGAAAATAATCAAACGGTGTTTTGATGTAGGGCATGGATTATCAATCGTGTTACATTCCCAGTAGTTTCCAGCTGGTCCAATCGCCTTTTCGTACGTCTTTTCCGTTGCCCTCGTAGACCATCCATTGGCCGGTATAATCGGGTTTTGTATTTGCTACGATGCCGCCGGATACTTTGCGGCCTTCTTTTTGCCAGCGTTCATCAGAGAAGAATGGCTCCATGACGGATTTCTTCATGCCCGTCTCAACATACTCATTGCTGAAGGCGATTCGCTCGGGTATTTCCCAAATATCTTCGGCAATTTCTTGCTCTCGTTTCTCCGTTGCCGCAATATCAACTCGCTTGGCGGGACGGCTTTCGAACCTATGCTTGGAGCAAAGCCCTGCCCGCTCCGGAGCTTGCCGCAAAGCAAGTTAATCAGCTATTGGCTCTGGCCTGACATTTCGGGCAAGGGCAGAATTTTATAAGAGAGCATTTGGTTCATTAAGAATTATCGCGTATTGAGAATCACTCTCACAGAGTAATCTTTCGGGAGAGGGACATTTCTTCCAAGATCATCCACTATTTCTGTTCCGTCCGCCTTGATCGTCATAGTGAAGCCATAAAACATCCCTGTAAAGTTTCGTTTGATTGCTCCTTCGACGGGATCAACGTATCCACTCCCGTAAGAAATGTGGAAAGGAGCGGTAAGTTCGTCAGCGGTAATACCCCTAGCGGCGAATTTGTCAAAGGAGAAGTCAAAGTATCCTCCCTGATCTGTGAGTGTTGGCGGCCTCGTAACATTGAATTCCCACGTGTTATCAACGGCAGTCAACGCCGCGATCTGCCAATCTCCGCTTGTATCGTACTCTCCTACTGCTACTCGTAACTTCTTGAAAGTTACTTTACGGCTTGAAGTAACCGAGACATTTCCCGGATAACTGTTTATGACATTGCTGGTAAAGGACAGATCAATCGTGGTAGGCGTAGGTTCTGTAATCACTGGCGGCGGTGGAGGTGGCGTGGTATTTTGTTGGATTTGCTGCAATGTTTGGGTCTGGGCTTTTTGCTCTTGCTGGATGGTTTGGATAGTCGCTGCTTGCGAGGAAAGTGTCTGTTGCGACTGCTGAAGTGCGGTGAGTTGCTGCTGGAGTATCTTGATCTGCTCCATCAAGGAGGAAACAACGTTGTCGGTTGTTTTCGGAGCTATGGTAATAGGCGTTGTAGTCGTTCCGCTTTCTGTTGCGATCTCGGTTTTGGTAATACCTGATGCGGCAAGCAGCTCATTTGCCTTTGCGCGGCTTTTGGGGCCGAAATATCCTGACGCAGGGGCAATGCCGTGTGCCGTCTGAAACTTCTTTACGCTGGAGAGTGTAAGCGAGAAGAAGTTGCCCGTTGCAGAGCCGTCATAAAATCCCTTGTCTGCCAAAAACTCTTGGAGCTCTTTTACATCCTCATTTTGCCGAAGACCATAGAAAAGGTCTTGATCGAATGTCTGCGCCGATGCGAAGAACGGGACTGTGATAAATAATGCGATGAGATACTTTTTCATACTCATAAAAGGATGGAATTAACTGGTAATACCGGTGGCAGATAACACAAAACCCACCGCCGGGAGCTCTACCCTTTCGGGCAGAACGCATGGGTTTCCCCATACGACCAGTCAAGGAACCCCGACGATGGGGTCTTTATCCTTGACTGGCTTTCTTGCCATGCCGTATAGAAGCTATACGGTTTAGGCGTATTTAATTGTTGTATAGGATACCATAAGCGTAAAGATAAGGGAAGCACGCGACTTTTCGGGTAGGGTTGCTGGCTACCTTCTCCGAGATGTCGTGCATTGTGACTGTGGCAACAAAAGACTTGACTTTTTGGTCGTACTGATTATTTTATTCTGAAGATAGAAGTTATTATTTTGTACCAAAACAAAAAAATATAACTTGAAGCGGCTTCGGACGGTGAAGACATAAGAACCGTCACACGTATCAAAAATCTGTGCTTTTATTGCACAGTGTATAGGCAGATGGATATTGGAGAAGATATTAGACTTTCTATGGAAAATATCGGAACTCCCCGGGTAGGATTCGAACCTACGACCCACTCCTTACATTTGATCCAATGTTGCCACTGGTATGGACTATATCATCATCCTGGTTTCCGCCGACTGGCGGATCGGGATGCGAGGCGCTTCGCTGATCTTTATGATAAAGACAGCTACTCCCTTGCGGGATAGTCTCTACACCTTTTCCGGCGAAGCCGGAACTTGGCTCGGTATTATCCCGTTTTGGAACGGGACTTCACCGATTTCACCTCGTTTTTCAATCCCGATTACTCGGGAAAGCTGCGTAATATCCACAGGGAGTCGCTCTACCGCTGAGCTACCGGGGAAT
>DATDXX010000033.1:0-4562 GCA_036517135.1 Minisyncoccota bacterium
TGCTACCGTTACACCACGCCCCGGGAAAAGAAATGACCCCAAAGATTCATGCTACCTGCACGCCCCGTTTTAAGAACTTCCGCATTCTAGCACGAAAAAGAGGTCGGAGAAATGTTCTGAAAGAAACCTAGGTAGGCGCGGCGGCGGCGGACGTAGGGAGATTTAAGGCTTTAAATCGACCGGGTTGAGAGAAGAACATTTCTCTCGGCTTTCCTATTCCGGCAGGAGCTCGTTTTCGATAAGTTTGACTTTTGCCTTTTTCTGTTGGTTGTCTATTGTGACGACGCAGATATCAAACTGCCAATCCATGTCCTTATACTCTCTTTTCATGAGGAACGATTGTATCACTCTTCCCAATCGCTTGAGCTTGTATCTGTGGACATTCTGCTCTGCATGGTAGTTTTCATGTGCCGTGCCTGCCGGCAGGCAGGAAACTGTCTTTACCTCTATAAAATGAAGCTTTCCTGCCTTCTCGCAGATGAGATCAATTTCTCCGTACGGCTTCCAATAGTTTCTGTATTTCACGTGAAACCCTCTGCGCTCTAAGAAAAGCGCGGCTATATCCTCCCCAAGTTTACCTGTTTTATTGCCTATCATTTTTCACGTGAAACTCACAAATCGTTTCTTAAGAAACACATTTATTATAATCTAAGGGTATTATGATGTCTTTTATAATGTCTTATACACATATCCACCGACTTATCCACAGATTTGTTGGAAAATAAGGATTTTTTTGGTGGAAAAGACCTGCGGTTATAAAGGACATCTAAAGGACACGTTCTTGGTTTTGGTCACAGATAATTTCATGCTCGAAATTTTCGCGACCTCGCCTCGTCCACCTACGCTGACTCCGGCCTGCAAAGCCTACCTATATCGGCTTTGCACCCATCAGGACTCGAACCTGAAATAACTGTTCCGAAGACAGTTGTGATATCCATTTCACTATGGGTGCATAGCATCAGCATAGCGTTAAATTTTAAAAACTCAAAACTCCGTGCTAGTATGCTGCGAAGCGGGCATGGTTTAGTGGTAGAATGACTGCCTTCCAAGCAGTAGACCAGGGTTCGATTCCCTGTGCCCGCAAAAATTACCCAGATTATCAAATTTATAATGAAGATTCCCAAAGAGGTTTCACGAATAACAGACACGCTAGAGAAAGCGGGATTTGAGGCATATCTTGTTGGTGGATGCGTCAGAGATATTCTTTTGGGCAATAAGCCGAAGGATTGGGATGTGACGACTAATGCCAAGCCGGAAGAAATTGTGAAGCTTTTCGCCAACACATTCTATGAAAATGATTTCGGTACTGTCGGCGTGGTCAATGAAGAAGAAGGAGTGGACCCTACTTTGAAAGTGGTGGAGGTGACGCCTTACCGGCTGGAAGGGAAGTATTCGGATGCGCGCCATCCGGACGAGGTGACATGGAGCGATAATTTAGAAGATGATCTGAAACGGCGCGACTTCACCATAAACGCGATTGCTTTCCGAGAAAAGGCGGGAGGGATGGAAATTATTGACCCGCATGACGGCAGGAAAGATCTAAAGGACAAAATCATCCGCACAGTAGGGGAAGCTCACGAAAGATTTGCCGAGGATGGCCTCCGTATTTTGCGCGCGGTGCGCATCGCTTCCGAGATTGATTTCGTAATTGAAAAGGAGACGGAAAAGGCGATAGAAAAGCAGGGAAAGCTTCTAGAAAGTATCTCTGCCGAAAGAATTCGTGATGAACTCATCCGAATATTATCATCGGACAGACCGCACATCGGGCTTTTGATATGCCAGAAAGCCCATATTTTACAACACTTTTTGCCCGAAGTGCTGGAAGGCGTCGGCTGTGGTCAAAACAGCGCGCATGCATATGATGTGTTCACCCATCTTATGAAGACGGTAGAACATTCTGCAAAGAAAAATTTTTCTCTAGAGATCCGTCTGGCCGCGCTCCTCCACGATATTGGAAAACCGCCGACAAAACGACCGTCAAAGAAGACGACAGAGCCGACTTTCTACGGCCACGATGTGGTAGGAGCAAGAATGGCGGAGAAAATCCTGACTCGGCTTAAATTCCCTAACAAAATTATTGAAAATGTAGTCAAGCTCGTGCGCTGGCATATGTTTTTCTCCGACACGGAGACGATTACGCTCTCTGCTGTGCGCCGGATGGTGCGCAATGTGGGAGAAGAAAACATCTGGAAGCTTATGGATGTGCGCACCTGCGACAGAATAGGCACAGGCAGGCCCAAAGAGAGCCCGTACCGCTTGCGCAAGTATCATTCTATGATAGAAGAAGCGATGAGGAATCCGATATCGGTGGCAACGCTCAAAATCAACGGAGAAAAGATAATGGGGACGACCAAGCTCACTCCAGGGCCGAAAATAGGGCAGATACTTCACATACTTTTGGAAGAGGCGATAGATGAGCCGGAGAAGAACACTGATGAATATATGGAGAAGCGAGCGAAAGAGCTCGCCAAGCTTCCTGACAATGAATTAAAGGCGCTGGGGGACAAAGCTAAAGAAAAAAAGGAAGAAATAGAAGAAAAGGAGATAGGAGAGATACGAAAAAGGCACTTTGTAGAATAGGTTGGCCTACTTCGGGGCATAAGTTTGTTCGGGCACGCATAAAATCCTGGTGAATTTTTGCTCCGTCTCGGCTACCCGCCTGCGAAGCCCCTCAAAACTTATTCCCCTCAAGGCCACCATAAATCATACAAATGACAAAGACCGCTTCCGCGGCAGGGATCTTGCGATTGCTGACACGAAAAGCGGTCTTTTAAAGGAGTAATTCCCTTGTAGAGCAGGTGACTGCGAGATGGCAGCTTTTGAGCGAATTTCTTAAAAATAATGCTTCCGAAGAAGCGAAAAGCGCTGAGAAATCGCAACATACTCCAATCAAACAATACTTGATACTAAAGGAATTTTCTCAAAGAACCTTGTGCGCATTTGAAAGAGTGATTTGCGCATCTAGGACAATCATAGTCCTTCCTAAAGGACATGTAAAGGACATATGGGGATAACTACTGTCCTTTATGCTATAAATCTATCTCCAAGGTCGCAGGGCAATGGTCTGAGCCAATCACAGCCGGCAGTATTTCGGCCTTTTTGAGCCGTTTCACGATAGATTTACTCACGAAAAAGTAGTCAATCCTCCAGCCGACGTTTCTCGCTCGGGCGTTGCTCCAATTGCTCCACCAGGTGTAATTCTCTCCCTTTTTGTTGAACATCCTAAATGTATCAACAAACCCCGCTTTTACAATCTTGTCTATATCTTCCCGCTCCTCATCAGTAAATCCATGCTCGCCCACATTTTCTGCCGGTCGCGCCAAATCTACCTCTTTATGCGCCACATTCAAGTCGCCGCAGAAAATAACGGGCTTTTGCTTCTCTAGCTCCTTGCAATATGCCAGAAATGCCGGGTCCCAATGCTTGTATCGCAATCCCAAACGGCTCAAATCCGGCTTGGCGTTCGGAGTATAGACATTCAGAATATAAAAATCGGCAAACTCTAGTGCAATCACCCTGCCTTCTGCATTTGGATCACCATAGCCATCATGCCCAAGCTTGAATTTTTTTACGATGTCAGCAGGAAAGTCTAAAAGCACTCTCAAAGGTTTAACCTTTGTGAAGATGGCTGTGCCGCTGTAGCCCTTCTTCTGCGCAGAATTCCAATACTCTTCATATTCCGGCAAATCTATCTCTGCTTGGCCTTGCTCTGCCTTCGTTTCCTGCAAGCAAATGATATCGGGCTTGTATTTCTCCACAAAAGGCAAAAAAAGTCCTTTTTTATGGACCGCTCGTATGCCATTCACATTCCAAGAAATAATTTTCATGTAAATCATTGTATCAAATTGATTGGGCCAAAGGTGAACCCTTAAATCTCTAAAAAGGGTTCACCTTGAGATTCCTGGCTTTTCCACTTCCCAAGAAATGAAAAAGGTGTAATATGGAATTCCAGATTCTGCTCATCGCTAATAAAAAACGTCCCCAACAACCCAATCAAATGGGCAGATCACTCAAAGCTATGAAAATTATTCACTTCAATCCCTCCCCGACCTCGGCCACCGCCTTCCCATTCAACATGGCGCATCACTGCGTTCTGCCTCTGGTCGAGGTTTCCAAGACATTGACAAAAAAAGGTCACCTCATGTATATGCGAGGCGGCGTAGCCAAGGATTTGCGTTGGCATCTGCAAAATCCGGAATTCGTACGCTTCCTTCGGGATTATCTCAAGGTTATCGTGACCCCAAATGAGGAGAGCAAGGGACAGCTCCTCGAAGAATTTCTTCTCCAAAAGGCGGCCTAGGCCGCCCGCAATTCATTCACAAAACCCCAGTTTTTCTATTCACCCGAGCTTCAAGCGAGGGTGATTTTTTTACCCTTGACTTTCTAATCCGACTAATTTATACTAAACTATAAATTAGTTAAACTACTAATTATATGCTTATATTTGAACGCACAATAGAAAACCAAATATTGAATTCTCTGTTCAAGGGGGGTATGGTTGTGATTTTGGGCCCTAGGCAATCAGGCAAAACAACTCTGTCGAAAAAAATAATTGGGAAATT
>DATDXX010000034.1:0-4402 GCA_036517135.1 Minisyncoccota bacterium
GAAGCGCGCACACCTCTTATCATTTCCGCGCCACAAGCTCGGGCAGAAAATCTTTATGTCACTTTCTCAAACATTTCGAACAAATTGAAGCCGGAAGAGGATTATACGATAGACGAAAAGCATCGCTCCATATCTTTGACGGACGCAGGTATTGAAAAGGCGGAAAAAATTCTTGGCGTAGAAAATATTTATACCGACAAAGGCATCAAATATGTGCACCATCTGGAAACCGCTGTTAGAGCCAAAGCGCTTTTCCACAAGGACAAAGAGTATGTGGTCAAAGACGGAGAGATAATCATCGTAGACGAATTCACAGGTAGGATGCAGCCGGGCAGGCGCTGGAGCGAGGGCTTGCATCAAGCGATAGAGGCCAAGGAGGGAGTGGATATCAAAGAAGAATCGCGCACATACGCCTCCATCACATTTCAGAATTATTTTCGGCTCTACAAGAAGCTCTCCGGCATGACGGGTACGGCCGCCACTTCTGCCGAAGAGTTTCTCAAGGTCTATCGCTTGGACACAATCGTCATTCCTACTCATCGCGAGATGAAGAGAGCAGACAAGAATGACCTCATCTTCCAAAACGAAGCAGGGAAAATGAAAGCAATCGCGAAGAAGGTCAAAGAGCTTTTCGATTTGGGACAGCCCGTGCTTATCGGCACAGTGTCCATAGAAAAAAACGAAATGCTTTCATCGTACTTGAGGAGAGAAGGTGTGCCTCACGAGCTTTTGAATGCCAAGAATCACGAGAAAGAAGGAGAAATAATCGCCGGAGCGGGAAGGAAGAAATCTGTGACCATAGCTACCAACATGGCAGGCCGTGGAGTGGACATCAAGCTCGGCGGCGTGCCTTATGATAAGACCAAAGAAGAAGAGGTAAAGGCCCTTGGAGGGCTATTTGTGCTTGGTACAGAGCGGCACGAGGCGCGCCGCATAGACAATCAGCTTCGAGGCCGTTCGGGCCGTCAGGGCGACCCGGGCGAGACGCAATTTTTCGTCTCGCTTGAAGACAGCTTAATGCGCGTTTTCGCCTCCGACATGATTAAAGGCATGATGAAGCGCTTGAAGATTGCAGATGATGAAGCGATAGAGAATCGGCTCATCACCAAGTCGCTCGAGACGGCGCAAACCAGAATAGAAGGCTTTCATTTTGATTCGCGAAAACAGACGCTGGAATTTGACGATGTGATGAACTATCAGAGAAAGGTTATTTATGAAAAGAGGCGCAAAATCCTTCTTGGGAATAGCGATGAAATGATTTCAGTGCTTGATGAAATGATTTTGGGAGATGAAAAAGCGGGAGCGGCGGCGAGAGAAAAAGAAAAGGAGCTCGGGCGGGACGCGTTTGCGGGAGCGGCGAGAGGGCTCATGCTTCAGACCATAGATATGTATTGGATGGACCATCTGGAGATGATGGATTATTTGCGAGGTAGCGTGAATTTGCGCGCTTATGGCCAGCGCGACCCCTTGGTAGAGTACAAGAAGGACGGCCTACGACTATTTAAGGAAATGGAAGGCGCGATTGAAGATACCATCAGGAGCGCAGTAGCCCAAGTGAAAGCTGCGATGCATGTAGATGTGCCGATGCAAGGCGTAGAAATCCATGAGGGCACTCTAGCGCCAGTCCAGACCACTCCCAAGCTCTCCACAAGCTCTCCTCGCACAAATGATGGCGAAAAGGTGGGCCGTAACGACCCTTGCCCCTGCGGTGCAAAGAAGGCAGATGGAACGCCAGTTAAGTACAAAAACTGTCATGGTCGCAATGAGTAATTCAAAAAGCCTGTCCCGTAGCAATCCGACGATAGGAGGATTTGCATCGGGATGTGGCGAGCTAAACACAGAAGAGTATCAGAGATTGAGCAAGAAATAATCTGAAAGAATGCACGAGACAGCTATATCAGCTGAGGAAAGGGACAGGATTAAAAAGATATTGTCTTTGTACGACTTCCCTTTTAATTTTCCGAGAATAGTGAGAAATACAGTAGGATACATCAACAAAACATATATCATCTCAGAAAAGAAGAAGAAATATGTCCTGCGAGAATCAAACAGCAATACAGACCCAAAACACATTTATCTCGAAGTCGAGATTCTCCATTATCTAGCTGATTGCAAATTCAAGCTTACTGCAAAAGTGTATCCGAATAAGAAAGGAAAATATCTTACTATTTATGGCAGGAAATACTACATGTTGCAGTCATTTGTAGAAGGTAAGCCAAAAGCAAGCTGGAATAATTTAAAAGGACTTAATATACCGATGCTCGAAAGCCTTTTCAGCGTCTGTGCTGTGTTTGCGAAGACAGTCGCTAAATTTCATTATGTAAAAAAGATTGAAAATAAAACACTGTATTATTATGTAAAAAATGGTAAGAAATTGTTTTCACAGCATTTTAATAAAATACCGAAATCAAAAGGTAGGGATCTATTATCAATGAGCAAGTCAGAAATTTTTGATTTCATAGAAAAAAATAAAGCCGAATTTGAAAAATTTGGTTACGATTCCTTCCCGAAGCAAATCGTACACTTCGATCTTCATGCAGGCAATGCAAATTATATAGGTAATAAAGTGAGCGGTATCTTCGATTTTGACTGGGCAAGATTCGATTCACGAATATCAGATATAGCGGCAACGATTTCACAGACCTGTTACTATTTTGGGGGCAAAAAGGCGGGTCTTTATAAGCGAGATTGGATAAATAAAGGATTACATGCCTATTTCAAAGCATATGGCAAAAGTGAATTGTCGCATAAAGACGAAAGGCAATTAGTAAAAATTGCTCTCAAGGCATACAATTTCTTTCAAGTGTTGTGGTGTATGGATTTTTATCAAGATAACACAAAGGGAAGAAAGGGCTACGAAATTTTATTGCAATTTAATAATATTATTGTAAAAAATAATTATGACAAACTCTTTGCCTGAAACAGGTTTCGAAAATAAGGAGCAGGTTGTTACTGTCGAATCGGATTTTGAGTCCTTGGAGGGAGCACACCCGACTATTGAAGTGGATAAAAACGCTCCAGGATTATTCTTGTTTGACATCGATGGGACACTTATCAACGCTAAAGCAATTCATGGTCCCGCTGTAATTTCTTTATACAAGGAGGTCTTTAGTCTGGATAAATTAGATGAGAAAGAATTTGCCAATATCTTTAAGCAGACATGGTTTAATCATTGGGGACCAGGAGATCGTCTGGAACATGAAATGCTTTGCAATAGCTTCAATCTTGATCTGGGTTCCGAAGAACAAAAGAAGGCCATTATAGATCGTCTTGTAGAAGGCTACGGGCGTAAAATGGAGGACATAATGAAGGCTTCTAGTGAAGAAGATAAAGCCGAGATGCTCTTACCCGGAGTAAGAGAGTTTTTAGACGAGACAAAGAAAAGAAAAATACCTTCCGCTATCGTGACAGGTAATGTAAAGCAAAGCGCAGAAGCTTTGATTAAGTGTCTTGATTTGGCAAAGTATTTTATTGCTGGTGGATTTGACGACGATTCTGGTGTTAGGAATGAGCCAATGAGAAGGGCAAATATTCTAGAGTCAGCAATTACGAAATGTGAGGCGAAAGGTATAAATTTTCCAACAAACAAAATGGCAGTATTTGGTGACACCCCGAAGGATTTTTTAGCTACTTTACATAGGAACGATGGTCTGCGACCTTATACCTTTCTTGTCGCCACTGGCGAGCATGAGCTCACAAAGTTGGGTGGCTTAAATGAAGGAGGTGACAAACGACCTTATTTAGCTATGCCTAGTTTCGCTCATTTGGACAGAAAAAAATTCTTTGAAAGCTTATATACTGGCGATTATAAGAAAATAGAATTATGAAACAGGAAATTTTGGATTATATTAAGAGCCAGAGAGTCGGGGTGCTCGCCGTCGAGATGCTAGACGGCTCGCCTCACGCGGCCACAGTGCATTTCGCACATACAGTAGACCCGTTAGTGTTTTATTTTGAGACAGAGCGCAATTATCGCAAATCAGAGGCGCTCTACGGTAGGGATATCACAAGAGCATCATTTGTGATCGGCTCAACGGAAAGTGATATGAAAATGTTACAGCTTGATGGGGAAGCAGAGCTTTTGAGGCCGGAGGAAATGGCAATTTTCGACAAGATTTATCTCGGCAAATTTCCGCAAAAAGAGCTAAAAACAAAAGATCCCAAAGCAGTTTTCTTCAAATTCACTCCAAAATGGTGGAGATTTACCGATTGGAACGCACCCCAAGGAAAAATAATCTTAACTTCAGAATAATTTATGAAAATACACCACATTTCTCTTACTGTAAAAGACCTGGAATCTTCGATAGATTTTTACACAAGGCATTTTGGTCTTTCTGTTGCTCACCAATTTGAGAAGAAAGATGCGGGGGCGAAAGCCGTATTTCTCGGAGCCGGCAACTCA
>DATDXX010000035.1:0-8220 GCA_036517135.1 Minisyncoccota bacterium
TTATGGAGTGTCTAAATTACGAAACACCAAGAGAATCATTCAAAAAAGAAATATTAAAAACAAAAAAACCGCTTGTCCGTGGTATTATGCAAAGTGAGAAATTATTAGTTTGAGTGTTCGGATTCGGGGGTATGGGTAGGATCTTTAACATCTATTAATTATACCACAGCTTATAAATTAAATCAAGCCCTTCAGTTCCGTCAAAATATCCTTTATTTGCAACCTTTTTTGCTCTCCTGTATCGCGATGGCGAATCGTGACACCGCTATTCTTCTCTATCGTTTCAAAATCCACCGTAATGCAAAACGGCGTGCCTATCTCGTCCTGCCTCCTATATCTCTTGCCGATGTTGCCATTATCATCAAACATCACGCGCCCCGGGAATGCCTTGCGTAATTCTTCGTACACTTCCCTCGCCTTTTTGACAAGCTCTGGCTTGTTTTTCAAAAGCGGAAACACTGCAACGAGTATCGGCGCCACTTTCGGTGAAAGCTTAAGATATGTCCGCGGCTCGCCACCAAGCTCGTCTTCGGTATATGCATCAAGTAAAGTAAATAGAAAAGCTCTGCCAGCTCCGCCGGATGTCTCTATTATCCAGGGTAAAAATTTCCTGCCATCGTCATCTGTGTATTCCATAGGGACTCCGGAATATTCCTGGTGCCTCCTTACATCCCAATCTCCTCTATGATGAATCCCCCATGCTTCCTTCCAACCGAAAGGAGTTTGATATTCAATATCCCAAGCATCTTGGGCATAATGTGCCCGTTCGTGCGACTCGTGCTGGCGAAATCGTAGATTTTCTGGATTAATGCCGAGTCCTTTGTACCACTGCATACTAAAATCTTTCCAAGCCTCATATTGTGCCTTACCCTCTTTTTCTTCTGGTCGAATGTAGTATTGCAGCTCCATTTGTTCAAATTCTCTTACTCTAAACAAAAAATTGCTTGGGACAATTTCGTTTCGAAACGCCTTCCCCATCTGGGCAATACCAAAAGGTATCTTCGGATGCATAGAATCCAGAATATTTTTGAAGTTTACATGCACACCTTGGGTTATTTCTCCGCGAAGATATACTTTTTCCTTATCATCTTCTACTGCACCTATGCCCGCCTCAACAAGAAGGTTAAAAACTTTTGGCTCGCTTAATTCATTACCATCCGGGCTTTTAAGTTTTAATTCGCGGATCTTCTCACCCATTTCAGAAACCTTCATGTTTTTTACATCAACACCCGTATCCTCAAGTATGTGATCAGCGCGATAGCGTTTGTTTGTTTTTTTGTCTTCAACTAACGGATCTGTGAAGCCCTCCGTATGTCCGCTTGCTTCCCAAACTTTTGGCGCCATGAGTATAGACGCATCAACTCCGAATATATCATCTCGTTCATCTACAAATTTCTTCCACCAATAGTTTTTAATATTGTTGTTCAAAGCTGTTCCCAGCGGCCCGTAATCCCAGGTGCCGGCAAGGCCTCCATAGATTTCGGAGCCTTGATACACAAATCCGCGCCTTTTACAAAGCGAAACTATCTTCTCCATTAAATTATCTTCTCCCTCTTTCTTTTTCATTTGAATTTTCTCTTACTGACAAGCTCACAAGCTTTCTCGCTGCTTAGCTTCTTCATGGTTCCACCTTCTCATTCCCATATTGATAACTCGGATCTGTCCTAATTTCCGTAGTTAATCCATTATCGGAACCATTAATGGAAATATTAGCAAATGTATCATTAGCGGTAAAAGTAGCAATATCCTCTAAAGAAGGTGCTTTACCTACCTGGCTTAGGCTTGGAACAAAACCGACCTGGAAGGCAACTTGCCGAACTGCCGGTTTTCCGGATGATTGTGCATGAACATTACCAAGATTCCAAGTTATTTCTCTGGAATCAGAATTGTAAGTTACCATTTCTCCAACAGGCGTTATTACGCCGTTCCATTTCACATAATCGGGAATAATAGCAGTGACTTTTGCTTGAGAAAGCGGGTTGAAGCTATTGCTGACTGCCCACATGATTGTGTAATCGGTGTTTTCTCCGACTTTTGGAGGAATATTGCCTTGATTTTCTATTGGCCCTATTGAATGCACAATTTGTGAATTGAAAGTAGCGGTTGAAGCTATCTTTACTATTTTACGGACAGTAGAAATGATGTCCTCCGGCACACCAGATTCCAATCTGCGTTTTCCTCGCACTGTAACATCTAATATAAATTTAGGATTATTAAGAATTGACGCTTGCGCAACAGAAGGATTAAAGGTCTCCACACTAAACGTAAGACTAAGACTGTTCTTTGGTAAAACAGAAGCAAGATCTTTATTGTATAATTTACTCCAACGCATAATACCAGTATTTGAATCAAAAAAACCTTCATCTGGTTTTATAGCGGAAGTATTCACAATCGCCCCATCAATTTTCGTTTCTACAACAACATCATATATCGGCACATTAAGATTGTTGGTAAGCTGTATTAATGAATGTATTGGTGATCCTCCATATGCTACAAAGTTGTCAGAATTCCTATCTTCCAACGAAAGTGCCACACTAATAAACGGCTCTTTAACAATCACTGACTGTGTAACGCTCGCTATAGCGGCACCGATAGCATTTTGGTTCTTTTCGTTTTTGGTGCCCGCTGAGAATTTAAAAAATCTCTCCTCATTATGTTCACCATACATTTTTCCTTTTATGATAATCACACGCTTACCGTTCGATTCAACATCGCCTAAATTCCAAGTCAAGGTATTAGCTATAGGCAGAGGCGTGTAGGAAATAGGATCAAAACCAAACGGCAGAGTTGCGGACAGGATTATATCCTTCTCGATATTTTGGCTATTTGAAGTAATTGTGACTGTGAGGATATAATCTTGATTCGCATTCACTTCTTTCAGCGAATCAACGGATATCGTGAGAGGCGATGAACCAATAAGAGCGTCATAGGCGGTATCTTTGCTGAACACACTCATTGAATTCGGGATCCGATACTCAAGAGAAATATCTGCATGTATCGATTTCCCTTCTTCGCCGAAAAATACTGCTTTGATCGTCCTGCGTTCTGTCTGATGCGGCTTTATGTCACCGAAAGTCACCCTGTCGTGTGGCATTGAAGTGAGCATATCAGAAGCGCTTCTTGTGCCAGTCGGATACTCAAGTAATAGATCCGCCAACTCAAGCGTTGTGTCATTATTGTTTGTGATGGCAATATCGAGAATGGTCTCCTCGCCCGCTTTTATTGAAGTTGGTCCTACAATATCGATCTTGATCTTATTTGGAGAAATGACATTGCCTCCAACCAAATATACATATCCCGCAATTACAATTGAGACAACAAAAAAAACCGTCGCAAACCAGAAAATTTTTTTTGAAAAGTCCGTAGGTTTTTTTTGTGTCTGAGGCGGCAAATCTTCCGGAGGTTTCTGCCATTTCTCAGGTGCCGTGGTCTTGTGGCCATGAAGATCAAGCACAAATGACGGCTTTATCTTTATTCTTCTTGAATAAAGCGCGTCACGCAGACGCTGTATCCTTGATTTGTCGTTAGGAAGCTCGTCCATAAGGAGAAATTATATCATAACCCAGTAGCCTGTAGCGCTTTGTTGATGCCGGAGATGAGCTCTTTTTTTTGTGTTTTTATTTTAAAGAAAGTTTCATTATTGTAGCTCGCATCGTCTGCAATTTCGCTTTTGGGCTCGCCGTATCCTAGGGCATGCAAGATTTTTATCATCGCAAGGCATTCTGCTTCTGCCAGAGCGCTATCACCCGGTTTTTTGAAAAGAAAAAAATGCAATTCGGAAAGAGCGCCGAAAAGTTTATCGTTCTTTTCCTCACCGTGTACCAGTGATTTGACGACGGTAAGTATCTGGGCGAATGTCTTGTATCCCGCGCTTTTCGGCGCAAGCTTTCCTCGCCTGCCATCGCCTGCAGGCTCAGCCAATGGCGGGCAGGTCTCCACTGCTATTGCTTCTGTAATCTTCCATCTGCTCTTTGAGCGCAAAAGCGTTATTGATAGCAATACACCGATAGTAATATGCGTCCTCAATTTTGATTTGGACGAGCGCACACTCGTCGCATGCGCCAAAATCATCCCAAATTCTTTGGTATAGAAAAGCAGATTCCTATCCGCCTCCCCGCTCCCTCGAGCCCAGACCAAGAACCCTTCTGTCGTGTATTTCTGATACATCAGCGTTGTGGTGACCCGACCTCCACAAAATTCAACCATTCTACAGTCTCCTGCCAAACTGAATTTGGATTCGGAAAATATTCTGGCATTGCTTCCCTTGCCAAAATTGCCTCGTAGAATCTTGAGTCGGGTGTTAGGAAATCGAGTAGACTTGTGTAGGTATAGCGAGAGAGAAATTTTTTGGCCTTTGGAAGATCCTTAATCCCTTTTTCTTTCCAGTGTGTTTCGGTAGGAATAATTTTGACTGGATTCAAATGTATATATGAAAAAACATATTTGAGATAAGTATCAGTATCAATATGTCTCGCCTTAAACCTGCTCTCAAACAAAGCACCGCTTCTCTTGTGTTTGATGTTAAAATACCGAGAATAGGCACCGCATAAATTTTTCATAAATTTACTTATTCCTTCGTCCCTAATTCCTTTCACTAAAATATGAAAATGATTGTCCATGAATACCCATGCACAAATTGATACAAGTGGCTTTCCGGTATCTAGTTTGAAAATTTCGGATACATCGCATTCGCGGAATATTTTCTGAACATCAAACTTTTTATCCCCATTGGAAAGATAGAGTAGATAAGCAAGTCGATTGCGATCATGGTCATTAACAAAAATTTCTCTCTTGTCTACACCTCGAGTATACAGATGATAATACTCGCCAATAGCGAATGTGAAATTTCTTCGAGACATACTTATCATTATACCTTGTGGTGACCCGACATCCACAGGACACGCACTTCCTCTTGAATAATCAAGAGGTTGGCAATAATTCGTGATCTTAATCACAAAGCATTTCACACCAAGTATCTTCTTTTTTGAAGTGTCTACATACACTGCGCTATTTCAAACCGTAATCTGAAATATTCTGAATGTATGGATACTGGATTCGGCAGAAAGAAACCTTGGTCCCTTTCAGATTCGCCTACTACCGCCATTATTGTACAAAAATTAGCACCACCTGTCTTGCGACAAGTGGTGCTTTTTGATTTGAAAGTCCAAAGACAAGAATCTAAGAGCCGGAGCTCAAGATTCCAAGGTCTGAGGACTAACTTGCGAGACAGCGACACAGCAGTCGGAACCGAACTTGCTGCCGAGCCAGAGGCTGAAGCCGACGCACCACTCGGAGCCATTGCGGACGAGATACCGCACACAGCGGCGGCCGCCCGAGACGCGAAACTCGGTCTCTGGGAAAACGATGACGTCCACTCCCGATTCCTTGCCCGGCAGATACTTCCAGCTCTCCTTCTTCCGGAAGAAATCGAACGAGGTCGCGTTGTGAGCGATCTTGCCGTTCTCTTTGCACCATTTGGCAATCCGAGAGAGGAACTCTTCGCCAGCGACCCGACCCTCGTCTTTGCCGATGGGGCGATGGATTTCGAGCTTTCTCGGATCAAACACTCCGCAAGGGGTGTGCTTGATGATCGGGCTTTTCTTGTCTGCCCAATCAGGAATCTCGGGTTGCTGATCGAGATCAATCTCGATTTGGAATTTGCCGTCCCAAGCTATTTCCTCCTTACGAAGGAACCGATCAAAAGCCGTTTCCCACTCTTCTCCGCTTTCGCCATTGAGGCGTTCGAGGAAGGTAAGAAGCGGTCCGCTCCACATACGGCGAAGCACTTCGTTATTACCAAGCATGTTTTTCATGGTCAGTTTCAGTTTGTTTGATGTTGTTTGAGTGTGTAGCAGATTTGCCACAGCAGAAAATCCTGAATTGTTTCAATCCTTTCTGCCATAGCAAATACAGCCAAATACTGCAATTCTCGCAATTTCAAAGAGCTATATAATCCCGCTAATTATACTACTTTAGGGCACTTTTGTCAATCCGATGAAAAACTCAATGTTTTCAAGGGTTAAGTGCTCCCCTGCCCCACTATTTGCTTCAAGATTTATTTTCTCTGCGAGCACGGCATCCTGAAGCATTTTTTGCCATTTTGGATTTGAGATTATTTTTTGGCCCATTTCATTGCCAGAAATTGAAAGAGAGATTCTGTCGCGGGGTGTGAGCCCCTGCTTCTTGCGCAAATCCTGCACAAAGCGGATTATCTCTCGCACGATTCCTTCCTCCTTCAGTTCCATAGTTATCACAATATCGAGTTCATTTCTCCCCCCGTAAACTACTTCTTTAACATTTATGCGATCCTTGATGAGGTCTAGATGTTCTTGGTCTAATTTTAGACCTGTCACTTCCAGCATCAACTTTGCCAACGGCTGTCTTACTTTAATGTTTGCCTTCATACGAGCGTCAAGTGCTTGCGATACGAGTTTGCGGGTCTCCGCCATGTCTTGGAAAAGCTTATTGTTGTTTTTCCCAAAAAGTTTGCCAAAAAAACCTTGGCTGTTTGATGTTGGCCATTCTTCCAAATGCACGCTCTCCACATCTCCCTCCAAACGCAATTTCTGGTACAGATTTTCGGCATAAAACGGCGCAAATGGCGCAAAAATTTTCGCCAAGGTCTTGAGCACAAAATACAGCGTTTGCTTTGCGCCCTTATCGCCATCTCGGAATCTATCACGCGAAAGCTGAAGATACCATGTAGATAAATCGTCAATAAAGTCGCGTATCGCACGCACTGGCTCTAAAAGTTTGTAGCTCTCAAGATTCTTCGTCACATCTGCTACTAAAGCATCAAGCTTTATCAAAATCCATTTGTCCAAAACATGGGAGGATCTCAAGGTCAGACCTTTTTCCCGATTTAAGGTCTGACCTTTTTCCAAATCCTTATCTCTATAAAGCTCGTAGAAAGAAAGCACATTTGATACGAGATTGAAGAATTTTTTGTTGACTTCATCCACTGTTTTCTCGTCATAATTTTTGCTTTCCCCCGGCTGATTCACGCTATACATCCAAAGCCGCAAAGCATCCACACCCCATTTGTCCATTTGCTCCCACGGATCTAGAACATTTCCGAGGGACTTGGACATTTTCTTGCCTTCCTTGTCCAAAAGATGCCCGAGGCAAATGACATTCTTGTATGCCCGGCCGCGACCCATGAGAGTGCCTACAGCGTGCAATGTGTAGAACCATCCGCGCGTTTGATCTATGGCTTCAGAAATAAAATCCGCAGGATAAGCTATGTTTTTTGTATCAAAAGGATAGTGGTCTTGTGCAAACGGCATCGCACCGGAATCAAACCACACATCCATTACTTCCTTCACTCGTTTTAATGGTTTTCCGCTTTTGCCCAAGAGCTCCACCTTGTCTATGTATGGTTTGTGGAGGTCCAACTCATAATGCTCATTGTGCGGGATCGGTTTGAATTCAAAATTGATATATTCACCCACTTGGATCAAATAATCTCCGGGTTGATATATTTTTTCAAATTTTTCGTCTGTGTTTACGCCAGAATTTATCACTTCAAAAAGTGAGGCTGGACCGTCATGGGTTATAACGAGAATATTCTTATTTTTATATTTATTTTCAGTTTCATAGAGAAATTCGCCAATTCGATCGCGAGTTTCCAAGAGTGATTCACCGTCTTTTGGTGCATTATGCAAACGGTATTCAAAAGTAGGAAAATAATCTTTGAACTTTTCGAATGGAGTTCCGGAAACAACCCCAAAATCTTCTTCTCTTATCCTCTTGTCTATGATCATTGGAATATTCCCAAGAACTGATTTTACTATTTCCGCTGTTTCTGTTGTCCTTACCAAAGGAGAAACTATAATCACATCTATTTTTTCATCTTTTAACTTTTCGGCAGTAATGAGTGCTTCTTTTTTTCCTTTTTCTGTCAAATGATGTATTGCTTCGCGGTCAGAGGTAAGAATACCTTTGACATTGTGCTCCGCTTCTCCATGTCGCATAAGTAAGTATTTGTTGCCGGATTTTTTGGTATGTTTTTTTAGCGTCTCAATTGAATCCACCACGAGCTTCTCGCTACCATCCTCCGACATCCATACTGGGAGTGGCGTGCCCCAATACCTCTCGCGCGATATCGCCCAATCTTTTATTTCGCGGAGCCACTCGCCGAATCTGCCCTCTCTTATATATGACGGCTCCCAATTTATCTTTTCGTTCTCTTTGACTAAGGTGTCGCGAAGCTTGGACATC
>DATDXX010000036.1:0-2299 GCA_036517135.1 Minisyncoccota bacterium
TGGGTCACTTTCCGGAATCCGGACTCCTTTTATTTGTTTTGCAACTTGAAATGGATGGACTCGTGTTACCCCATCTTTTGAAATTATAAGATCTTTTTTCCACGGGAAGCCTGCATCGCTTGCAACAATTATTGTGTGTTCTCCAGCTGAAAGTCTTTTTTGAGTTTTCACCTCGCTACCAGAAATCGGTACTCCTGAGGCAATGCGTGCGCCATCAATAAAAACGACTGTGCCGGCAGGGGAGAGAAGCTCAAGAGTGCCGGTCGCGATCCAATAGTTGCTTACCACCATTCCTCCAATAACCACAAGCGCAGCGAGTATCAGAACTACCCATAGTATTTGCTTTTTCGAATTCGTCTTCCTCATACCACTATAGTCGCAGAAAACCGATATAAAGACAAACTGACGTTGCCACCATATCGAGGATTCTCTAGAAAACACAAAACTAAAATTAAGAGCCTCTCTCCAATCTAATGTCTGAAGAAAATGGCAAAATTTCGAGCGAAAATTCCGAAGTCTGAGGAAAGATAGCGAGCTCTCTTGACGAGGAATGAGGAATTTACAGCCGAAATTTTGCCATTTTAACAGACAAGCCTTTATTTTCTTAATCTTTAGGCGGTTAGATTGGAGATAGGCTCTAAGACAAGATTTCAATATCTGCTCCAAGGCTCGCGAGGCGGCTCACGAGGTCTTCATAGCCACGATTGATGCTGTATACGTTTCGCAAAATAGAAATTCCCTCTGCGGCAAGCATGCCGATGAGCAAAATTGCGGCGGGGCGAAGTGCTGGCGGGCAGATTATTTCTGCGGCTTTTAATTTCGTTGGGCCGGTTACATAAAAGCGATGAGGGTCAGCAAGGATAGTATCGGCACCAAGCTTTTCCAAATCTTTATAGTGGATTGCACGTTTTTCATATACCCAGTCATGAATGAATGTTTGTCCGAGAGCTTGAGTGCCGATTACCGCAAAAAAGGGGAGGTTATCGATGTTGAGGCCCGGATAAGGACGGGACTCAATTTTTTCTTCAAGAGCGGTTAATTTCGAGGGGAATGTTTTAATATCGGCAAGATTAGTACGGCCATTCTCTGCCTTATAGTGCCGCATGATTTTATATCGAAAGCCCATTTTTTCAAGTTTCAGAAGTTCAATCTCAAGGAAATCGAGAGGACAGCGTTTTATGATTATCGAGGAACTAGTCACAATTGCGGCGGAGATAAAAAACATTGATTCAATTGGGTCTTCGGAAAGATGATAGGTAACCGGTTTGTTGATTTCTGAAACCCCGTGGACAGTCAGTGTCGTGGTTCCAATGCCTTCAATCTTCACACCACATTGTTCAAGATAAAAGCAGACTTCCTGACCCATATAATTTGCCGAGGCATATTTAATGACTGTTTTTCCCGGGATGCGGGCCGCCGCAATGAGAGTATTTTCTGTGACTGTGTCTCCAGATTCATACAGAACAATTTCATGCGGATGAAGTTCTGCGACCTGCACATGGTAGTATTTTTCTTTCGTATCAATCTTTACGCCCAATTTTTCAAGGGCAAAGAGGTGGGGCTTAACGGTGCGCGAACCTAATTTGCACCCACCCGGCTGGGGAAGCTTAAAAGAGGGGCTGATATGAATGAGCGCTCCGATCAACATGATAATTGAGCGGGTTTTTTCTGCCGCATTTCGGTCGAGATTTTTTAGGGTAAATTTTTTCGGCGGCGTGATGGTGAGGTCGTTGCCACTCCATTTAATAGAAACACCAATGCTTTCAAATACTTCGGTCATTCGGTAGACCTCTTCAATGCGGGGAACATTTTTTAAAATCGTCTGGCTTTTATTCAATAGAGAAGCGGCAAGAAGTCCCATCGCTCCGTTTTTGGAAGTCTTTGTTGTGATCTCTCCGGAAAGCTTGCGTCCACCCTGAATTTTTAAATTGATAGAGCGGTCTCCTATTGAAATCATATCTTTATTGAGGGCAGTTCCCAATCTTGCTATTATTTCAGTGGAAAGATTTTGCTCTCCCTTTTCAATACGGGCTACAGCACTCTGGCTCGTACCAAGTGCCTTTGCAAGCTCTGCTTGGGTAATTTTTCTTTGCTCGCGAAGGTCGCTGACAAGTCTGCCAAGCGTCTTGAGTTTTTCATCTACTCTGATTTTGTGGGGAGTTTTTACGGGCATGGTATGTATGACAGCCATCATATCATATATGGTATAATAGGCAAGCTCACCCTCTAGTTTTTGAGCAGGGTCTGCTTCGGTGGCTCCAATCAATAGTCGCTTTATTACGAATAGCGCATGAGTCGC
>DATDXX010000037.1:0-2854 GCA_036517135.1 Minisyncoccota bacterium
TTTGCCATTGTGTTAGTGCCGACGATTCTGTCGGCATCCCGACCGGAGCGTCGGGACTATTTCCTTGTAGTTTAGATTAAAGAACATAAATTGTAAACTAATTTATTTTGCTGTTTTCTCTTTTTGTTTTTGCTTCTTTGCCTGCTTCTCCGACTTTGCCAGGACATTAAGCATCTCCTTTCCTCTGTATTTGCCGCAATTGGAGCACATAAAGTGAGGCATCTTGGGCGCTCCGCAATCCGAGCAGAGCATCAAAGCGCGCCCCTTCAAAGCGTGGTGGCTCCGCCTGTTCGCCGTCTGGCTCCTCGTATGTCGCATTCGTACTACCATAGTGCGACATAGTGTATCTTATTTATACTGAAATTGCAAAGCTCTTACGGTGTATTGGAGAGAGCCCTAGCTTTTTTATTTGAGAGAGATGGACTCTTGTCCCATATCCTTTATGCACTTCAAAACTGTATACGGGATACTTCCTACTCATCTCTACCATATGCCTGTCGCGGGTCACTTTGGCTGCGATGGATGCCAGAGAGATGATGGGGATTTTCTCATCACCTTTTATTATCGTCTCTTGATTAATGAATTCTGCCGGCGCTTTGAGCGAGCCGTCCAAAAATATTTGGCAGCTTTTCGGATTGGCAGAGATTTTCTGTAGCACTCCCTCTATTCCTTTCTTTATCGCAAATGAGATTCCTCGGGTGTCTATCACTTTGTTGGACACGAGCGCCACGGAGAAATTTATTTTTCCTTCCTTCTTCAATACCTGCATCTGCGTGAAAATCTCTTCTCTCCTCTTTTCCGAAAGCTTTTTGGAATCCTTGAGAAGCCCGAAAAATTTGTAATCAAAATTTTCGGGCACAGAGCACACTCCTACAGCCACCGGCCCCGCCAAAGGCCCCCTCCCCGCTTCGTCTATGCCAATAATATTCATAAGATTATTATAGAATAAAAAACAGCCCGAGTATTGTTACTCGAGCATCTACTTTAGTCGAGAAGACCGATTTTCGTGAGATAGAAGAACTCGCGAGCGAACAATTCCTCCTCGTCGGTCAACACCGAAACGAAAGATTTTTGCTGGTCTCGCAGATATTCCAAGCGCTGGAGAGCGTCCTTCGCTTCGACTGCCTTGTAAAGAGCATCAAGAACTGCCTGCGTCTTTTCCGGGAACGGTTCTATTGTATGTGCCATAAGAGAACAGGGTTGTTCGGCTTTGATACTAGCACAAATGAAATAAAAAGCTAACGAAAATCTAGGTGGCATGCGCTAAATCTCACCATCTTCTCACGACCGTGAGAAGATGGTGAGATCGGGTGTGTGCAAAAACCTAGAGTCCAAAATACTCTCTAATCGAAACATCGTATTCAACATGGTCGGCAATCACATATAGTATCTCCTTTCCTATCTCCAAATCGGCTTTGACAAGCTTGATTAGATCTTCACAGTCATAAGGATAAATCCAAACACTATTTTGCAATCTATAAAAACCGATAGAAATAAGTGTCGCTCTAAGTTTGTCTCTTGAATGCCGCTTGTACTCCTTAATGTCAAAAATAACAAGACGCCATTTTTTGTCCCACCTTTTTTGCTTTAACATATCCTTACTGTTCATCATTGTATTGAGATAGCTCTTGCCCTTGTTGGTCAAGATAAGAAACTTGCCACGATTCTTTTCCTGAAACTCCAAAAAGCCTTTTGCGAGGAGTCTGTCAATCGATCTGTTAAGTACAAATTTTTTACGAAAAAGCTTCTTATCAAGACCGCTATACTTCATGGCCTTGAATACTCCGGGAGCGATTAATCCGACAGCCAAAATACCGCTTGCTCCAATAATTCCGAGTATAGTTTTTTGCAAATTGCTTGCAAATTGCTTTTTCCTTATTTTCTTCCCCGCTTCATCCATGTGTTCATTGTATCACCAAGTAGTCACGACCGTAAGAAGTTGGTGATAAAGGTGATTAGGGGTTGGAAATAAAAATGCCCCGCAGTCCGCCGTTTGGCGAAGTGCGGAGCGCAAAGAGCATCAAGGAGGCGTGATAGGCCGATATTGGTCCCTGGCAGTGTGTGGCGTGCCGAGCTTGCGCTCAAGCTCGGCGACATACGCCTCGCGGTTGACGACCTTGTCGTCGGCAACCCTGCGAGGAATGCGGACTATCCGGATGGACCTGGCGCCAGCGATAACGAGCAAAGGGCGTGGGGTATGGATTTTCATAAAGGTTTGGGGTTGGAGTTCTTCTTGTATAATAGCCGTATGTCCAAATTTGTCCATCTCCACACACACTCCCACTATTCCCTGCTTCAGGCATTGCCGAAGGTGCCTGAGCTCGTGGCAAAAGCAAAAGCGGACGGCGCCGAAGCGCTCGCACTGACGGACGCGGGCAATATGTATGGCACGATTGAATTCTACAAAGAGTGTAGGGCGCAAAAGATAAAGCCGATAATAGGAGTGGACTTTTATGTGGCGGCACGCACCAGAAAGGATAGAGAGCCGCGTATTGACAACAGAAGGACGCGCCTCGTGCTACTAGCCAAAAATATTGATGGCTACAAAAATCTCCTGAAGCTCGTCACATACTCCCATCTGGAAGGATTTTATTATCGCCCGCGCATAGACAAAGAATTGATAGAGAAATATCATGAAGGGCTCGTCGCCATATCGCCATCTTTCTCGGGAGAGATAGCGCAGGCGATAAGGAACGGCAACGAGGAGCTTGCGAAAGAATGGACCAAATTTTATAAAAATATTTTTGGTGAAGATTTTTATCTTGAGATCACGGCGCATCCGGAAATGGAGAATCACGGCGCTTTGATGGAGCGCTTGGCGGGGTTTGCCCGGACGGAAAAAGCGGAAATCGTG
>DATDXX010000038.1:0-22540 GCA_036517135.1 Minisyncoccota bacterium
ATGCCGATGCCTTAGGAGCAGAACTATTTGACTTAGAAAATAAAGGGCATTACACAGAAAATTCTATGGGCACAAAAGAATTCCCAGAATTGCTGGAGGAAATATTGAGATGAATAAAAAATACGACCCGAAAAAGATAGAGAAGAAATGGCAGAAGTATTGGCAAAGCAAAAAAACTTTTGTTGCGGGAGATAAGGGGCCGAAAGAAATGGTGCTTATTGAATTCCCATATCCATCTGGGGCGGGGCTTCATATGGGGCATATGCGGCCGTTTATCGCGGGGGATGTCGTCTCTAAATATTGGAAACTACACGGCAAGAATGTGATGTATCCAATTGGGTGGGACGCTTTTGGATTGCCTGCAGAAAATTATGCGATAAAGAATAAAGTGCACCCGTCCGTTTCCACAGCGCAAAATATCAAGAATGCCAAAAAGCAGCTCATAGAATGGGGCACGGGGTTTGATTGGAGCCGCGAGATAAACACTACAGACCCAAATTACTACAAATGGACGCAGAAGATTTTTTTGGAATTCTATAA
Organism: Minisyncoccota bacterium; assembly: GCA_036517135.1. Classification (GTDB taxonomy): domain Bacteria; phylum Patescibacteriota; class Minisyncoccia; order Phycocordibacterales; family CAIRYW01; genus JAQBQZ01. The sequence continues at coordinate 541 of DATDXX010000038.1, forward strand.
AGCTGGGCTTGCATATGAAGCCACAGGGCTCATCAATTGGTGTCCCCAGGACAAGACAGGTCTTGCCAATGAAGAAGTGGTAGACGGCAAGTGTGAGCGGTGCGGGACGACAGTAGAAAAAAAATCTCTCCGCCAATGGTATTTGAAGATCACGGATTATGCGGAGAAGCTTTTAGAGGGCCTCAAAGATCTCCCAGAATGGCCCGAGCCCGTCAAGATCCAGCAAGCGAATTGGATAGGCAAAAGTGAGGGAGCTGAACTAGCTTTTGAGCTGGTGAGCTTGTCAGATGGTGAGCTCAAAAAAAAGACAAAATTTCTACTTCTTCATGGAAAAAACGGTAACTCCCAGAGTCATTTTTTACCATGGCTAAAAGCAAAATTAGAGAAATCAGGATACGAGGTTTGCGTTCCTAATCTTCCAAATGCAAAAGAGCCAAATGATGACGAGCAGACGGATTTTGCCCGGAAATTAAATTTTGCTGATAAAAATACAATCATAGTAGGACATTCATTCGGTGGCATTGTAGCTCTTAGGCTTCTAGAGAGAGGAATAAAAGCAAAAAAAGTTGTTTTAGTCGGTACTCCATTTTCTGGTAAATTCATAGACGGCAAAGTTAGGCCTTCAGTGCTTGCGGCATGTAAGAAAGGTTTTGATTTTGAAAAAATAAATAAAAGTGCTGAAAAATTTATATGTATATATGACAAAAATGATGACATTATTTCTACAGTTGACGGTAAAGCGTTCACAAAAAGCCTCAATGGTGAATTTGTAGAAACTATCGCTAACGAGCCTCACTTTCGATCAAATGAAGATTCTAAGATTCTATCTGTACTCACAAGCTCAGAAGCTCTACAGCTTACCAGCTCAGTCAAAGTGTTTACAACGCGTGCTGATACGCTTTTTGGTGTGACATATTTAGTGCTTGCGCCAGAACATCCATTTGTGGGACAAATCACAAATAACAAATCACAAATAACAAACAAAGAAGAAATAAAAAAATATGTGGGAAGCGCAAAAAAGAAAACCGATATTGAACGGGGGGCAGAAAATAAAGAAAAGACAGGAGTAGAGCTAAAAGGTGTGATGGCGGTAAATCCTGCAAACGGAGAAAAAATTCCTATTTGGGTCGCTGATTATGTGCTTGCTTCTTATGGCACAGGAGCAGTAATGGCAGTACCTGCACATGACGAGCGCGATTTTGAGTTTGCTAAGAAATATAAATTGCCGATAAAAAATGTTATTGATCCAGTATATAAGCGGGCTGATGTTGTCGGTAAAACCGAATTTAAAAAGAAAAATAAGATAGTTGGTATTGTTGAAGATGGAAAGGGTAACGTGCTTGTTATGAATTGGGGTTCTGCTTTAGGCGGCAGGTTATTTTTAGGAGGTACCATAGAAGAGGGAGAGACTGCAGATGTTACAGCACGAAGAGAACTTCTTGAAGAGGCAGGATATACAGATGCAGAAGTAATTGAGATTGGTGAGGAAACCTTTAATTATCGTTACTTCGCTTTTGCAAAAGGAGTTGCATTTGACGCTGCGACCCGATTTGTGCACCTAAAGTTAAAATCAGATACTAGAAAAGAGCAAGCATTGGAGAAACAAGAGAAATTTAAATTAGAGTGGCTTTCCTACAAGGAAGTGGAAAAGCAAGTTAGCGAAGTTTTGCATAAATATGCTTTTGATAAGTTTATTTTGAAAAAAAATTATCCTGGGACAGGTATCGTCGCTCGCACAGGCAAATTTGATGGGCTTACTTCAGAAGAAGCACACAAAAAGATCACCGAATTCGTAGATGGCAAAATTGTAATAAAATACAAGCTTCGCGATTGGGTATTCTCGCGGCAGAGATACTGGGGCGAGCCGATACCGCTCATACATTGCGACAAATGTGGGATTGTACCTGTACCAGAGAAAGACTTGCCGGTAAAGCTTCCAAATGTAAAGAAATACGAGCCGACAGGGACGGGAGAAGGCCCACTAGCCGCTGTGGAAAAGTGGGTCAACACGCAATGCCCTAAGTGCAAAGGTAAGGCCAAAAGAGAAACGGACACAATGCCACAGTGGGCGGGGAGCTCTTGGTATTGGATGAGATATATGGATCCGAAAAACAAAAAGGAATTTGCCGATATTGGAAAGCAAAAGTATTGGAGTCCGGTAGATTTATACTTTGGTGGAATGGAGCACACCACTTTACATCTTTTGTATTCCAGATTTTGGAATTTGTTTTTGTACGACAGGGGGCTAGCGGCTGTAAAAGAGCCGTACAGAAAGCGCGTGCCACACGGTATTATTTTGGCGCCAGATGGAAATAAAATGTCCAAAAGTAAGGGTAACTTCGTGAACCCAGATGATTTCGTGAAGCTTTACGGTGCGGACACGGTGCGCCTTTATATGCTTTTCCTGGGTCCGCATGAGGCACAGGTGGCTTGGAATGATAAGGGGATTGTCGGTACTCGCAGATTTTTGGAGCGAGTATGGAATATGCAAGAATTTATTTCTGAAACGGAGCCGAGAGAGGTGACGACGGCTCTTCACAAGATGATGAAGAAAGTGTCTGAGGATTTGGAGAGCTTTTCTTTCAACACAGCCGTATCAACGATGATGATATTTGCAAATACGGTGTACGAAGCGAAATCTATGTCAAAAAAATCATACAAAGCATTTCTAAAAATTCTTTCTCCTTTTGTTCCACATCTAGCGGAAGAATTATGGGCAAGTTTCGGAAATAAGAAAACAATCTATAGAGAGGTGTGGCCGGAATGGGACAGGGGACTCATTAAGGAAAAAATAGTTAATATTGCCGTTCAAGTGAATGGTAAGGTGCGAGGAGAGCTCACGCTTTCAACCGATAGTGACGACGAGACTGTGAAATCAGCTGCTCTAGCAGACCAAAAAGTTGCAAATTTCATTGGTGCAAAGAAAATTCTGAAAACAATAATAGTCAAAAATCGCCTTATAAATCTTGTTATTTTGGAGTAGTTGAAATAACGCTTGACTTTATTTCATATTATGATAAAAAGAAGTAATACAAAAACACACATTCTATGCCTAATTTAGCATTCAAGCCAAAACTAATCGTCAAAAAACTTCTGGCCGTTCTTCCCGAAAGAGGCAGACATGTTCTGACAAGTCGTTATGGCCTAGGAGTAGACGCTTCCAAGCAGACTCTCGAATCAATCGGTGATAAATATGGCATTACCCGCGAACGCGTTCGCCAGATAGAAAATGCTTCTATCGCAAATATTAGAAAGTCATCTGTCTTTAAAGGCGAGCAAGGGTCGTTCGATGAGCTAAAAAAACTTTTTGAGGTGTTGGGAGGCATTATTTCGGAGGAGGATTTTTTAAACTACATAACTACAAAGGATAAATCTTTACAGAATCACATTCACTTTATGTTGGTTACTGGCCATAATTTTAAAAAACTGAAGGAAGATGAGGACTTTAAGCACAGATGGCACATCAACGACGAGCTTGCCAAAAAAGTAGAGGAAGCACTCCGTAAGCTTTATAAAAATCTTTCCGATGAAGAGCTTCTTTTGGAATCAGAACTCATTAAGCAGTTTCTTGAGCATTTGAAGGATGTTGCGGAGGAATATAAAAAAGAAGAAATTTTAAGGCGGTGGCTCTCGCTTTCTAAAAAAATCGGACGAAACCCGCTTGGTGAGTGGGGAGTGTCTGCCTCAAAAAATGTCCACGTCAAGGGTATCCGCGATTATGCATATTTGGCGCTTCGAAAGCACGGTTCACCTATACACTTTAAGGAAGTGGCAAAATCCATATCTGCAATGTTCAACAAAAAAGCGCATGTCGCGACGACTCACAACGAACTCATAAAGGATAAGAGATTTGTTTTAGTGGGGCGCGGACTTTATGCGTTGTCCGAATGGGGATATCTTTCCGGAGTTGTGAAGGATGTGATCAGCAAAGTTCTCCTAAAATACGGCCCGATGGCAAAAGAGGAAATAATTGATAAGGTGCTCAAGGAGCGTTATGTAAAAAAGAACACTATTCTTGTTAATCTACAGAACAGCAAGCATTTCAAGAAAGATAAAGAGGGCAAATACAGCGCAACCAAATAAATCAAATAAGAATCGCCGTAGTGCTCGTCGCGACGAGCTCTACGGCTTTTGCTTTTCATATTTTACTTTTTGCGTTATGATAGCAGTCATATGAGTCCTGTTAGAAGTCGCGGTCGCAAACTTTAGGATGATGATATGCAACTAAATATCAATATGAAGTTAATAAACATAATCTTGCAAAGTTTCGGTTTGAAGACCGCGACCTGCTTCTAACGGGATGAACGGAGGACTCGCCCCATTTTTTGGAGTTGTAGGAAATACTCTAGCGGCCTTCTACGTGCTTTTAATTTTTGCTGCCCCGATTATTTTGGGAGTGCTTTGCTTTCAAGGATATCTGGCTTGGAAGCGAAACAAATTCATTCATGACCAGAAAAAGGTAGTTTTAGAAATTCGCTTGCCTCAGGAAGTTATGAAATCCCCTTTAGCAATGGAGCTTTTCTTAACCTCTCTTTATCAGACAAAAGGCGAAGGCACATGGATAAAGCGTTACGTATACGGGCAGCTACGGCCGTATTTTTCCCTGGAGCTAACATCTATTGGTGGGGAAATAAAATTTTTTATCTGGACTTGGCAATTTTGGCAGCATCACATTGAATCTCAGCTTTATGCGCAATATCCCGATATAGAAATAAAGGAAGCACCGGATTATGCGCAGGCTATACATCTTAATTTGGAAAAATATGAAATGTGGGGATGCAATTTCAAGCTCCAGAAGCCCGATTGCTACCCGATAAAATCCTATGTTGATTACCAATTGGATAAGGACCCGAAAGAAGAATTAAAAATTGACCCGATGACACCGGTTTTTGAGTATTTAGGTGGATTAAAGCCGGGCGAGCAGGCATGGATACAGATAATTATCCGTGCGCATAAAAAGGAGCGTCCAAAACCAGGAAGCTGGTTTAAAAAAGTGGATTGGTCTGAAGAGGCAAAAGCAGAGATTGAAAAAATAAAAACCAAGGATACTCAGCAGGTTGAATCAATAAAACTTACCGGACTTTCGCTTACAAAGGGTGAAAAAGATATGATTGAAGCAATAGAAAGAAATGTCGCGAAGATCCCTTTTGACTGCGGAATCCGTGCTATCTATATAGCCGAAAAAGATAAATGGAACGACATTAACATTTCTGGTTTAAATGGCTCGTTTAGGCAATATAATTCTTTTCAACTCAATGGATTTCAGACTGACAAGCACCATATTACCGAATATAATTATCCATGGCAAAATATCACAGGCAAGCGACTGATGCGCAAAAAGCATCACATATTTGAGGAATATCAGCACCGTGCATATTTTCACGCGCCTTTCAGAGGATACTGGTTTGTTTTGAATACCGAAAGTCTTGCCACTATTTATCACTTTCCCGGGCAAGTGGCGAAAAGTCCTGCGCTTCAAAGAGTGCCTGCTAAAAAATCTGAACCGCCGGCCAATCTTCCAATTTAAAATACATGATAGAAGATCCAGGAATCACGGATCAGGAACTATCTGTTTCTCCAAGAAATTTGAGAAAATGGGTTATAGGTGTTTTTCTTCTCGCGCTTGTATTCATTATTGTGCTTTTTTATCATTTTTTTCTCGGTCCCTTTTATTTCAAAATTACTCCTGATTCGGAAATCGGCGGAGTTCTTTTTGAGGTGAAAGAGGGCATGGGGGCAAAACAGATAGGCGAAGCATTATCAGATGCCGGCATTATCACTTCAGGATCACTTTTTACAGTCATTACGTCAATTTTACGGCATGAGGGAAGCGGCGTAACTGGTGTTTATTTATTTGAAAGTCCTACGGGAGTGATCAATGCGGAATACAGGATAAGTCACGGCAAATTTGATCTTTCGTCTGTAAAGATTACTTTTCCCGAAGGATTTACAGTAAAACAAATTGCTGACAGGCTTGATGCCAGGCTTCCTCTTTTTGACAGAGAGAAATTCTGGAGCATTGCGTCCACATCCGAAGGGTATCTTTTCCCGGAAACATATTTTTTTGTGCCAAAAAAGGATGAGCGTGAAATTTTTAGCGCGCTGACATTGATGTTTAGAGAGCAGACAAAAAACCTCATGGCCTTGTCCTCAAAGGATAAAAGCGATATTGTGGCGATGGCGTCTATTCTTGAGAAAGAGGTCAAATCATCAGAAGACCGGCGAATTGTATCAGGTATATTATGGAAACGAATAAAGATTGGTATGGCGCTTCAAGTGGACGCAACTCTTGATTATGAAAGAAATAAAACATCCGCTGAACTTACGGCGGAGGATTTGAAAGAGGATTCGCCTTACAATACTTATACCAGAACCGGCCTACCGCCGTCTCCAATCAATAATCCTGGGCTTGACGCCATAAAAGCCGCTCTAGAGCCAAAAGCATCATTGTACCTTTACTTCCTCACAGACAGTGATAATAATGTCCATTATGCGAAAGACTTCGAGGAACACAAGAGAAATAAGGAGAAATACCTCGATTAAGCTCACAAGCTCACAAGCTCACAAGCTAATTAGCCTAACAAAAATCATACAAACGGTTTTTGTTGGTTTGTCTGGGGGAGTGGATTCCTCTGTGGCGGCGTATTTGCTGAAAAAGCAGGGCTACAATGTAGTCGGGGCATTTATAAAGGTCTGGCAGCCGGATTTTGTGGAATGTAATTGGAAAGAAGACAGGCGAAGCGCCATGAGAGTGGCTGCGCATCTTGATATTCCGTTCGTGACGATTGATTTGTCCAAAGAATACAAAAGGGAGGTGGTGGATTATATGATCAGAGAATACAAAAAAGGAAGGACGCCGAATCCGGATGTGATGTGCAACAAAGAGATAAAGTTCAAAGCGTTTTTGAATCAAGCTCTCAAGATGGGTGCTGATATGATTGCTACAGGTCACTATGCAAGGGTTGAAAGTGGAAAGTGGAAAGTGGAAAGTGGAAATAGCAAAGGCAACCGTCCACCCTCTACCGTCTACTCTCTACTAAAAGCCAAAGATAAAGCCAAGGAGCAGTCGTATTTCCTGTGGACATTGACGCAGAAACAATTATCCAAGACATTATTTCCGATAGGGAATTTACAAAAAAGTGAGGTGAGAAGTATTGCCAAAAAAGCAGGCCTCCATACCTTTGAGCGCAAAGACAGCCAAGGGCTCTGCTTTATCGGCAAGGTGGATTTCAAGGATTTCCTAAGGCGATTTATCAAGGAAAAGAAAGGTAATGTGCTTGATACAGAGGGCAAGGTAATCGGCCATCACAACGGTGCGACATTTCTCACAATAGGCGAGAGGCACGGATTCACAATCACGAAAAAGGGTACAAACGATAAGCCGATGTATGTAGTGTTAAAAAATGTTTCCAAAAATACAGTCATTGTTTCAGAAAGCCAAAAGGTACTATTTAATACCATGGTACAAAATAGTACCTTTTTAGAAAACATAAATTGGATAAACGGAGATCCAAAAAGGAGTAAAATCTACAACGCCCAAGTGCGCTATCATCAGGAGCATCAGAAATGCAAAATAGAGCTTTTTTCCCAAGGTCTGACCTCGGGAATTGGCTGTTTGAGGTCAGACCTTAAAGAAGTCGAGAAAAAATCACTTGCTAGGGTAATCTTTGAGAATCCCCAAATCGCCACCCCCGGCCAATCAATCGTGATTTATGATAAGGATGTTTGTATGGGCGGTGGTGTGATATTATAAACACATGAGTTTGCGTCAAAATGCTTTATTTTTTGTCCTGCTGATGTGCATTAATTCTGTTTTGCCAATTATTGACATTGTCCAAAATGCCATAAGGGGAAGCGGGCTAGTGTATACACCTTTTGAGACAGTTACTAGAAACTTGTTTAGCCCGTATATGATTAGTTTTTTTGTTTCTTTGTCAATAGTTAATCTCCTTTATCTTTTCTTTTCCCATTTGATTGCAGGGAAAAGTGTTAAATCAAAAAGTCAGATAGGAGTGCACATTGCACTGGTTATTCTGCTTTTGTTATTTGTGTGTATTCCAGTGCTACAATTTATTGGATTGCTCGGGGCGCTCTTCCTGTATGTTTTAGCACTTGTCGTCATGTTTCTTATTAGGATACTTGGTCGTGGACCAGATCCTATGAGTCCGCAAAATACCTGACATGGCAGATAATCCATACGCATACAAAAAGTCGAAGAACACCTACACACCGGGACAGGCGGCGGCGTTTAAATTAAGCAGGAGCAAGATCGACCTTTTTACGGAATGCAAAAGGTGCTTTTTTTTGGATAGAAGATTCGGTATTGGAAGGCCACAGATGCCTGCCTTTACCTTGAATATCGCTGTGGACGCCCTTATGAAAAAGGAATTTGATATCCATAGGGCGGACGAGACGGCGCATCCATTGATGAAAAAGTACAAGGTGGACGCTGTGCCTTTTCAGCACGAAATGATGGATACATGGCGGACGAATTTCACTGGAGTGCAGGCGCTCTATAAGCCGGCAAACTTTCTTATTTTTGGAGCCGTGGACGATGTATGGATAAATGCTGACAAGGAGCTAATGGTGGTGGACTACAAAGCTACGAGCAAAGAAGGAGTGGTTGACAAGCTTGAAGACACTCGCTGGCACAATCAATACAGGAGGCAAATGGAGGTATATCAATGGCTACTGAAGGGTAACGGCTTCAATGTGTCCGACACGGGATATTTCGTGTATGTGAACGCGCAGAAGGACAAGAAGGCCTTTGATGGGAAGCTTGAATTTGATGTGAAACTCATCGCTTATACTGGAAGCTCGGATTGGGTGCCGGAGATTCTTGATGAAATAAAAAAGCTTTTGGATTCGGACGAAATTCCAGAATCAGGAGAGGATTGTGATTATTGCAAATACCGCACATTTGCCGGAGAAGCGATGAAGGAGCAAGTAAAAAATAAAAAACTTTTTAAATAAAGTGAAGGCAATTACAATAGACTTTAAGACAAAGTGATATGAAAAATTTTACTACACATAGGATTGCATTGATTTCGGCCATTTTAGTTTTTCTAGTCTATTTTATTTTATACAAAATAGCAGCGAGCGATCCTAGTGGTATGAATATAGGATCTGGCATTATCCTTTTGACATATTTTGCCTTCGGCTGGTTGGACGACAGTGGATTTCGTTCTGCGTTCCCGTATGGAGATGAGTTTCCTATCGTTATTGTCGCTATTGTGGCCGTAATCTTTTATATCCTGACATATACAGTAGTCAAAATAATTAAATTCTTCATTAAATTGTCAAAAGGTCGGGACAATCCTTAAAAGTATTCATTGGTAATAGTGACAAGTCTTTAATGAAATCATTTGATGAAAAAGTGCTGGAAGCTATAAAAAAAATCCAGAAAGGGAAGACACTTTCGTATAAAGAAGTGGCAAGTCAGGTAGGGAATGCGAATGCTCACCGAGCTGTAGGAAATATTGCGTCAAAAAATACGGATAATAATATTCCTTGCCACCGTGTAATTCGAAGCGATGGCAAGCCCGGAGGATATAATGGACTTCTAGGCAAAAGAAAAAGAGCAATTCTACTTATGGAGGGAGTAAAGTTGTAGTTTTATGAGAAAACCTCTTATCATTCTTCGTGATGAAGATATTTTTCCGAAGGAGATGCTTGCCACAAAACCAGAATCTCTTATTGAACGAGAGAGGGTTAAGGGAATAATGTTTGACGACAAGAGGAGACTCGCACTGGTATGCACAGCAAGAAGCAAGCTACTTCCTGGTGGTGGTGTTGAAAAAAATGAAAATCTTTTTGAGGCAATGGAAAGAGAATGTCTCGAAGAAATGGGCTGTGAAGTAAAGGTAGAAAAAGAAATAGGTTTTAGTGATGAATATCGGACGCGTAATCTAACAAGAAAGCCAAGTCGCCAAATCATTCATTGCTTTGTTGGGCGCATTGTTGGTAAGAAGGGTAAACCTCAGACGACCCAAGATGATGAGCTTGGGATGGAGGTAGAGTGGCATATTCTTGATAACGCTATTGCAATTTTAGAAGAGCAGATCGGAACGATTTCATTTGAAAGTTATCATCTGTGTTTCAATGTGAGGGCGCAGCTCGTTTTTTTGAACGAATACAAGCAACATCATGTCTAGCGAAAAGGAAAAGCAGAAGAGGTTTGATGCTATGAAGAAAATCAAAGACGAGCTTTTGGAGCTTAAGGACTCACCGCTTTATGGATATAGAAAAGAGAATAATTACTTTCCTGTGATAGGAAAGGGGAGCCACTTTGCGAAAATTATGTTTGTGGGTGAGGCGCCGGGGAGAAACGAGGCCAAGACGGGTAGGCCATTCTGCGGAGCAGCAGGGAAAATTTTGGATGAGCTTTTGAATTCCGTCGGCGTCAAAAGAGAGGAGGTGTATGTGACGAATATCGTCAAAGATAGGCCGCAGGAAAATCGCGACCCGCTTCCGGATGAAATCAAAATATACGGGCCGTTTTTGGACCGTCAGATTGAAATAATAAAGCCGGAGATAATTGCCACTCTCGGCAGATTCTCAATGCAATACATAATGGAGAAATTCAAGCTTATTTTGGATTTGGAGCCGATATCAAAAGCGCATGGCAAATCATACGATGCAGAAGCGAGCTACGGACCGATGAAGATAATCCCTCTCTATCATCCCGCCGCCGCTATCTACAATCAGGAGCTCAAGTCAACTCTGCATAAAGATTTTCAGATACTAAAATCTAGCTAAGCAGCTTCCTGCAAATCTTCAGGATTGTTAATTCCTTTTATCACTTTCGTCAGAAAATCTGCCGGCCCATGCGCATCTTCTTTGTCAAAACCATTTTCTGGGGGTTTTATCCCTAATTTTTTTAGCTCCGTCAATACATCTGGACTGTATTGGCAATATGTACCCTTAGGACCGGGGGTATTCAATGTATTTACTGTTCGTCATAAGGCGTAAAATATTTTTTGCAATCTCGTTTTTGTCTGAAGGGCCTTCTTTTATTCGTTCGTCTATCATATCTACATATTATCAAATCCTACAAAAAATGCTATATTTTGGCTCATGACCACGAACGAAGTCCGAGAGAAATTCCTAAAATTTTTTGAAAAAAGAGGGCACAAGATAATCCCTTCGGCTTCCCTCGTGCCAGAAAATGACCCAACCACCCTTTTCACCGGAAGCGGCATGCAACCCCTGGTGCCACATCTTCTGGGAGCTCCGCATCCGGAAGGAAAGCGGCTTGCAAATTCGCAAAAATGCTTCCGTTCGCAGGATATTGATGATGTGGGCGACAACAGGCATACCACATTCTTTGAGATGCTCGGCAACTGGTCATTGGGTGATTATTTCAAAGCAGAGCAGCTGCCATGGGCATTTGAATTTCTTGTAGAGGAAGTCGGGCTTGATCCAACGAAACTTTATGTGACCGTCCTTCGCGGGGATATGGAGACACAGATAGAGGCGGATAATGAATCGGTAGAGATATGGAAAGAAATATTCGCAAAATATGAGATAGAAGCGAAAGATATAGATTTTATGAATGAAGAAAAGGCGTCAGAGCGGGGCATAAAAGAGGGCGAGAGAATATTCGGCTATAATGTCAAAAAAAACTGGTGGAGCCGAAGCGGGGTGCCTTCAAAGATGCCTGCGGGAGAACCGGGAGGGCCTGATTCGGAAATATTTTATGATTTTGGAACAGAACACGACCAGAAATTTGGCGTAAATTGCCATCCGAATTGCGATTGCGGCAGATTTCTTGAGATTGGCAATTCCGTATTCATGCAGTACAAAAAGAATGAGGATGGCACATTCTCCGAGCTCCCACAGAAGAATGTGGATTTCGGCGGAGGGCTGGAGCGCATCGTAGCGGCATCTCACACGGACGATATTTTTAAAATCGATACCATCCAAATAATCGTCGCAAAGCTTGAGGAGCTTTCAGACAAGAAATATTCGGATGGCGCATTCATGTCCGCATTCAGAATCATCGCCGATCATATCCGTTCGTCCGTGTTTTTGATTGGCGACGGCGTATTGCCTTCTAACACCGAGCGCGGATACTTCGTGCGCCGGCTTTTGCGCCGAGCCATCAGATTCTGGGACAAGCTTGGGATTCCCAATGCTGGCATATCGGAGCTCGTCTCTCCGCTTTTGGGATTTTACCGAGATGCGTATCCGGACACATTTGCCAAAAAGGATTTCATCATTGAGGAAATAAAAAAGGAGGAGGAAAGATTCAGGAAAACACTCGTGCAGGGAATCAAGGAATTTGAAAAGGGTAGAGACCCGTTCGCGCTGTTTTCCTCCTACGGCTTTCCGTTTGAGCTTACGCTAGAGCTTGCGAAAGAGCAGAATGTCGAGGTAAATCTCGAAGATTTTCTGCTAAAAATGAAGGAACACCAGGATATCTCGCGCAAAGGAAGCGAGAAAAAGTTTAAGGGTGGGCTCGGAGACACGAGCGACAAATCGCTCCAATATCACACAGCCACACACCTCCTACATCAGGCGCTTCGTGATGTCCTGGGAGACAAGGTGGTGCAGAAAGGGAGCAATATCACGCCCGAGCGCCTTCGCTTTGATTTCGCTTTTGACAGGAAGATGACGGACGAAGAAAAAAGAAAAACGGAAGATATTGTTAATAAGAAAATAAAAGAAGCACTCCCGATGCAAGCGGTGTCGCTCTCGCGAGAGGAGGCGGAGAGGACAGGTGCCTTGCATTTTTTTGGAGAGAAATATGGAGACACTGTTTCCGTCTACTATATCGGCGAAAATATTGGAAATGCATATTCCAAAGAATTCTGCGGCGGCCCTCATGTCAAGAATACTTCGGAGCTCAAAGGCACTTTCAAAATCCAAAAAGAGGAAGCAATATCAGCCGGAGTACGGAGGATAAAAGCGGTATTGGTATAAGCATGCTTGTAAACGGCCCCAAATCCGTAATATAATGATTGGGATGCAATTCTCTTTTTTTAATTCTAAACCAGCCGCCTCTCCAATAGCAGTGTTTTCCATAGAAAGTGGCTGCATAGTTTTAACCATAATTGATTTTGATAAAGACAGGAAGGGTGAATTGGTCTATATATCACGAGTCTCCTTGGAATCAGATGTCAAACTAGCCCCTCAGGAATTGCTAAGATACGCATGCCAAAAAATAGACGGCATGCTAAAGCGTCTTTTTGATGAAAAGCATACTTACGCTATAGCAAGAGCTAAAGTACTGGTCATCTTAGGCTCCCCTTGGCATATTTCTTGGAGCGATAAGGTTTTGGTAAAAAAGGAAAGGAACTTCCGTGTAACGGAAAATCTCATCAACGATTCAATTAGCGAGTCTTTTAACACAACACATAAAGGAATGATTATTTTAGGCAAGCGAATTGAATCTGTAAAAATGAATGGTTATCAGATGAAAAATCCCACCGGCAAGTCAACAGCATCACTGGAGTTGGATGTTTACATTGAGTCTGCGCCGAGTGAGGTATTAGTTTCAGTCAGTGAGGCGATAAGAAAGCATATTCCTCACGCGAGCATTAGTTGGAGCGTTTATACTTTTGCCGCCGTATCTGCCATAAAAGAATGTCTTGGGGTTAAGGATTTCCTTTTGGTGATTCCAGAACATGAAGTCACGGAGATAGCCTTGGTACAAAATGGAATTGTGCAGGCAGAAGCTTCGTTGCCGTGGGGCAGCTCCTCGCTCGCTCGTAATCTTTTCGGAAAAAAAAGCTCTGGTATCAAAGAGGCAATATCAAAAACGAAACGTTTTATTACAGGAACCCTTTCGCAAAAAGATCAAAAATCCACTTCAATAGCTATTGAAGCAGAAAAGAAGAACTTTTTTCTGAATTTTAGAAATATTTTGTGGCAGATGAACACCAGCGTTCTTTTCCCAGATACGGTTTTCATTGCTGGAAAGACAATCGCCGGCTACTTCGCGGCGGAATGGATAAAAAAAGAAAATTACTCTGGCGAAACTTTTACTATTGGCGGCTTTAAGTGTACTGTGCTTGGCGGCGGAGACATTGGAGATTCGCTCCTTAGACTAAAAGAAATGAAGTCTAAGTTCCCATTTGTATCGGCTGTTTCGGCTCTTGCCGCAAAATCATTTGAAATGAGCCTAAAATAGGGTAAAATAGTGGGATGAGAAACCAATTTCAAGATATCATTCCTCCTGACAGGCGTTCAATACGTAATATTCCCTTGCCGAATGAGAAATCTTCTGGTAAAGAAAAAAAAGAGGGTAAAAAAAATACTGGGTATGGGGAAGCTGAAGCTGATGCAGGCGAAAATACGGCTAGTTTGGAGGTAGAGTTCGCGGAAAAAGAGATTCTGACATACGGTGGCAGGCCAAGGGTTGGCGGCTTTTCGAAATTCGTGCTCTGGCTTATCACACTTGGATGCGTCGGAGTTTTATTCTTTGCTGTCACATGGCTTTTTACCGGAGCGAACGTTACCGTAAAGCAGAAAAAAATGGATGTTGCCTTTTCCGGCCAACAGGAATTTTTTGTTGATCCCGCCTTCGGTGAAGTAGGGTACTCCGCAATTACGCTTTCTGAGAGTCTGTCTGTTCTTGTCCAGGCGACAGGTGAGAAAGAAGTCAGCGAAAAAGCGTCCGGAACAATTATGGTCTATAACGACTTTGGCACTAGTGCGCAAAAATTGGTTTCCGGGACAAGGTTTGAAACCCCAAAAGGACTTATCTATAAATTGGATAGCGCGATAAGTGTGCCCGGCAGACATATTGAGGCGGGTAAGAATATTCCCGGTAGCATAGAAGCCAAGGTTACTGCCGAAAAAGCGGGACCTGTTTACAACGTGGATCTTACGGATTTTACAATTCCTGGTTTTGAGGGAGGCGTAAAATTTGATAAATTCTATGCACGCTCTAAAACAATAATGGCCGGCGGCGTCATAGGCAAGATCGCCACACTTGATGATGCAGTTCTGGCGGCAGAGACGGATAAACTAAAAGCAGATCTCCGCTCAAAGCTTGCTGAAAAAATAAAAAAGCAAATGCCTCCAAGCCAGACGTTAATTGAGGGTCTAGAGGAAGCTTCCTTTTCTGTTGCTTCACCTAAATCGGAAAATGGCAAAGCAAAAATAGAGGTTACAGGCAATGTTAAATATTTTACAGCAGATACTCAAAGCCTTGCGCGGTCGCTTCTTACAGCGCAGAATATTCCACTCGATAATAAGGAAACATTTGATGTTGATTCAAGTAATGTAAAGGCCTCTGGAGTCACCGAGAGTGACAGCAGATTAAACGCCAAACTTGAGGGAAATTTCGAAGTAACTTACCATCTTGACATTGACAGTTTGAAGAATGCTTTAGTTGGGAAGTCAAAAAACAGCATCAAAAAAATTGCCGAAGATTTTCCCCAGATCGTTTCACTTTCTACTGAGCTTAAGCCGTTCTGGAAAGTATCCTTTCCAAGCAATCCGGACAAAATTGACATAACTACTGAGTAGCTATTGACTTAATACCTAAACTTCATCTATAATGCTTTCACCTGATGGAAAATAAAAAATCCCTTGAAGTCAAGACCGGCTCTGTCATTGAGGCATTGCCGAATACCATGTTTAAGGTGCGGCTTGGCGATGATAGTGTGATTTTGGCTTATCTTTCGGGTAAGATGCGTCTCAACAGAATAAGAGTGCTTATCGGAGACACAGTCGAAATGCAGATAGATCCATACGGGGGCAAGGCTAGAATTATCAGGAGAAGTTAACATAGGCAAACGTCAGCCCTTTACTAAAAGGGCGCGGTGTAGTATGCTACATGCCGTTTTTTGTGTATATGAAAGTCAAAGCATCAGTTAAAAAAATTTGCGCGAAGTGCATGATAGTCCGCAGAAGCGGCGTTGTTAGGGTCGTGTGCAAATCAGTCAAAAAACATAATCAGCGGCAGGGATAGGCCGCTTTATTTATAAAAATGCGTTTACTTGGAGTTACAATCCCGGATGACAAGAGACTTGAAATTAGCCTGACGGCCATTTATGGAATCGGTAGGCCGAGAGCGCGAATGATTCTTTCCAGCGCAAAAGTGGATTTTGCAAAGTGTGCAAAAGAGCTTTCAACTAACGAAGAAAACGATATTAGAAAAATAGTTGAAACGCGAAAACTTGAGGGCGAGCTTCGCCGCGAAGTGTCAGGTAACATCAAACGGCTGAAAGACATAAAGTGCTACCGAGGAGTGAGGCATCAGAGAAAACTTCCAGTCCGAGGCCAAAGAACAAGGACCAATGCCCGCACCTTAAAAGGTCCTAAAAAAACAATGGGTAGCGGAAGAAAAAAAGCCGATAAAAAGTAGTTAATAAATTAATAAGTTACTAGGTTGGCAAGTCTCAGAACCTTAAAACCTACAAACTAAAGCGAGCGTAATTTTTAAATTGATAAAATGGGGAAAAAGAGAATTGTAAAAAAAGAAGAGGCGTCTGAGGATTCAAAAAAAACTGAATCCTCAATTTCAAAAAAAAGGGCTGATGTCGGCGCCTTACATATTCACTCTACCTACAACAATACAAAAGTGGTGCTTACAGATGCAAAAGGCAATGCCCTAGCTTGGGGATCTTCCGGTAATCTTGGATTTAAGGGCGCAAAAAAGGGTACCCCCTTTGCTGCGGCAAAAGTCGGAGAAGCACTTGGAGGAAAAGCACAGGCAATGGGTATGCGACAGATTGCTGTTGTTGTAAAAGGTGTAGGAGCAGGCCGCGAATCAGCAATTCGTGGCTTTATTTCTAAAGGATCGTTTGAAATTTCTTCGATAAAAGATATGACACCGATTCCTCATAACGGTCCGAAACCAAAAAAACCCCGAAGAGTCTAATTTACACATCACTCATAACTTTTATATGATCATCGGACCAAAATACAAATTAGCAAGACGGCTCGGAGCAGCAGTATTTGAGAAAACTCAGACTCAGAAATTCAATGCTTCCAAAGAAAAGAAAAATGTAAAATTTTCGCGCCCAAAGAGCGCCTATGGTGCTCAGCTCAATGAAAAGCAGAAGGCGAGATTTATGTATGGTGTAGGCGAAAAACAATTCAAAAATTACGTGAACGATATCCTTGCAAAAAAAACTGGAGACCCTCAGCTGAAACTTTTTGAGGCGCTTGAGACTCGCCTTGATAATGTGGTTTGTAGAGCGGGCTTTGGAAGAACCCGCAGGGAGGCACGCCAGCTTATCTCGCACGGACATATCAGCGTGAACGGTAAAAGAGTTACTATTCCATCCTACAAAACCAACAAAAATGATGTCATAGCGCAAAGAAAGCAGAGCGAGGGCAAAGGCGTTTTTGCCACATTTGATGAGAGGTTCAAGGATTTGACGATTCCCTCATGGCTTTCATTCAATAAGGAGTCAAAAGAAGTCACGGTTATCGGAGTTCCTCAGCACAATCAGGGAGAGTTGATGTTCGATTTATCGTCAATTATTGAGTATTATCGAAGGTAATCGCATTTTTTATAAGCTAATTATTCATTTTTATTTTTAAAAACATGTCAGACACAAACATCGTACTGCCGTCAAAGCCGAAAATTATAAAGGAAGAAGGTAACAGGGGCATATATGAAATTGACAGTCTTTATCCTGGCTATGGGCACACACTAGGAAACTCATTGAGGCGCGTTATTCTCTCATCCATTGAGGGTGCATCAATGACCTCTATAAAGATAAAAGGAATAAACCATGAGTTTTCCTCAATAGACGGTGTCAAGGACGATGTGATAATGATGATCCTTAATCTAAAAAAAATACGGCTAAAGCTCCATGGCGATGAGCCACAAACTCTCAAGTTGTCGGTAAAAGGAACGAGAGTTATTACAGGTAAGGACATAAAGGCCCCGACTCAAGTTGAAATCATGAATCCTGAACAATATATTAATGAAATTACTGGTAAGAACGGGGAAATTGAAATGGAAATAGAAGTTCGCAAGGGACTCGGGTATCTTCCAAAAGAAGTCATACAAAAGGAGAGAGTAGATATCGGCTCTATCGCGCTTGATGCAATATTTAGTCCTGTGAGGCGAGTAAATTATGAGGTAGAGAATATGCGTGTCGGCAACAGGACAGATTTCAACCGTCTTCATATAACTATTGAGACAGACGGCAGTATAAGCCCTCGCGAGGCTCTTGAGCATGCAATTTACACAATAATCTCACAACTCAAAGCAATTGTTGGTTTTAAGGAGGACGAAGTGCCGGAAGTGAAAATAGTGGAGGCTCCTAAGGCAAACACATCTATAGACAAGGATGCGATTGACGATATCTTGAAGACCCGAATAGAATCGCTCGATGTATCACAAAGAACGATTAACGCCCTCATGAATGGCAATATCAGAACACTCGGAGGCCTCGCCCGCAAAAAGGAGCGTGATCTTTTAGAAATAGAGGGACTCGGAACAAAAGGTATAACCGAAATCAAGAAAATTCTGAAGGAGTACGATATAGAACTGAAGTAACTCATAACTCATCACTTTTAACTCATAACTGAAGTATGCGCCATCACAGCAAAACAAAAAAATTCGATAGGTCAAAAAGCGCCAGAGCGGGGTTGTTTAAATCACTAGCAATTTCTCTCGTGTCTCTTGAAAAAATAACTACGACAGAGGCAAAGGCGAAGGCGCTTCGGCCATTTGTTGAAAAGCTTATAACAGAAGGCAAGAAAAGCACTTTATCATCCTTAAAAAATATCATTGCAAAAATTGGAGATAATAAGGAATCACGAAAGATCCACAAGGATCTCGCAGAAAGATTTAAAGGACGTTCTGGAGGATACACTAGAGTAATTAAAACAGGAAGACGAGCCAAGGATGTAGCATCAATGGCGATAATTGAACTCGTAAAATAACTATAAATTAATTGAGTAAACTCAATATGCAAACCATAGATGCAACAAACGAAAAGTTAGGACGAGTGGCCACAAGAGCTGCTGCGATACTTATCGGTAAAGATAAGACTACTTTTGTAAAAAATAAAATTGTTGGAGATAAAGTAAAGATTATAAACGCCTCCAAGCTTTTAATAGATGAAAAAAAAAGAGTAGAAAAAACATATGCAAGATATTCTGGGTATCCGGGAGGATTAAAAAAACCTTCTTTGGAGATGACAGTCGCCAAAAAGGGCTATAAAGAAATTCTGCGCCATGCCGTGTCAGGCATGCTTCCGAAAAACAAGCTTCGCACTAAGTTTTTACTAAATCTAGAAATAAATGAATAAATAAATCAAAGGCTAAATCTTGAGATTCAGATGTTTAAGGTTTAGCCTTGGAATAAATCAAAAATGGAAAAAACAAACAAATTTATAGAAGCAATAGGAAGGAGGAAGGAAGCAATCGCAAGAGTGCGCATCACGGAGGCGGCGAAGAATTCTTTTGTCATAAATGGTAAGTCGATGGCAGAAACGATCAAAGTCAAGGAGCTAGAGCAAGTAGCTACAGAGCCTCTAGCACAGGAGGGTGTAGGGAAGTTCTCTATTTCTGTCGTTGTGCGAGGCGGAGGCATCGCAAGTCAGGCAGAGGCAATTCGCCTTGGCTTATCACGCGCGCTAATTGAATGGAATCGAGACCTTAGAGGAATAATGAAGAAAGCAGGATTTCTAAAGCGTGATGCGCGAGTTAAAGAGCGGCGCAAATTCGGCCTCAAGAAAGCAAGGAAAGCACCGCAGTGGTCAAAAAGGTAATTTTAAACCCCTCAAAAGAGGGGTTTTCTTTTTGACACTGTGGTGTGAGAAGGGGGTCGGCGGAATGAAAAACAAACTGCTTTGTTTTTCATCAGATTCTGTTTGTGGAAATTTCCGATGTCGAGCACAGCGAGACAGGAAATAGGGCTAGGTGTCCCCGTGGAGGAAGGCACGGAACGAAGTGACGGTCGGAAAACCGTGGGTTTCCGAGGTAGCGGAGCGTCCGTATTGGTCAAAAAAAGGTAACTCGAAAATCCCTCCACCTGGGGGATTTTTTGGCCACTGAATTTACCACGCTGAAGCCCAGAGAAGCAAACCGGCAGTCCAAATAATTGTAACAATGAGTAAAATGGCTGTAAGAATTTTCACAAGCTTATTTTGAAACCCTGCTCCAATTCTGTTTAGCCAAATAAGAGAAATCACCCATCCTATATACAAAACAAATTCATTATTCATAAGCGCCGAAATTCCAAAAGCTACAATCAAGAGAGTCACAGGTAAGAGATATTTATAAAATTTATTCATAAAAGCATTATACCATAGTACATCTTGATTTAATCATAAAAATCGCTACAATTGGTGCTTATGACTAACGAAGATACTCAAAAAGACGACCTTGATACCGCAGATTCTGATGAAATGGTGTTGAAAAAAGAAATCGATGATGAATCTGAGGATTTTGAATATTCTGACGAAAACCTTCAAGATACCGTAAAAAAGCTCCGGGAAAAGCTAAAAGAGGCGAACAAGGAAAAGATGGAGTATCTGACGGGCTGGCAGAAGGATAAGGCGGAGTTTGTGAATGCGAGACGCAGGGATGATGAGGCAAAGATGGAATTCCTCAAATTTTCCAAGCAAGGCGTAATAGAAGAAATCCTCCCTGTCATAGATAGCTTTGACCTCGCAATGGGAAATAAGGAGGGGTGGGAATCCGTCTCAAAAGAGTGGCGAACGGGAGTGGAGAATATCTATAATCAATTTTTGAATATCCTATCCAAGCACGGCGTCGTTGCTTTCGGCGCGGTAGGGGATCCTTTTGACACTGCTCTGCATCATTCTATCGGCTCTACGAAGACAGAGAATAAAGATGACGACCACAAGCTAGCCGAAATCCTCCAGCGCGGGTATCAAATGTCCGGCCGCACCATCCGCCCCGCTCTGGTAAAGGTGTGGGAGATACAAGAAGTACCATGACTATAAAATGACTCTTCTGCATTACGAATCAATTCCAATCAATGAATCCTGTGAGCCTCTCGTAGATTTAGGCGAGTATGATTTTGTATTAGAACCAGTATATTTTAAACAAGGATTATCAGATGATCAAAAAATGTATCTGCGCAAATCTGTAGCGGATAAACTATTAAAAATTCAAGAAAAACTGGGAGGTTATAAATTCAAGATATGGGACGGTTGGCGCTCGAGAAAAGTCCAAAACTCCATCTATGAGAAATATTGGAATGATCTCAAAGAAAAACATCCTGACTGGAACGATGAGAAGCTTAGGAATGAAGTCGGAATTTTCGTCACTGATGCAAAGAATCCAAATAAAATCCCTCCACATGCGACAGGCTCTACAGTAGACCTTACTTTGGTAGATGAAAACGGAAACGAGCTTGATATGGGGACAGTTTTTGATCATTTCGGCCCAGAGGCAGCCTCATACTATTTTGAAGAAAACAATGTAAGCGAGCAAGTCAAAAAGAATCGTAAGATTTTACGAGATGCAATGACGTCAGAAAATTTCAGTATTGATAAAGATGAATGGTGGCACTTTGACTTCGATAACCAAAAATGGGCTAAGGAGCTCGGAAAATGTGAAGCGTCATTTGGGGAAGTTTATCCTTCCTAAAATTCTTGCGAAGACCCTTGGCAAGGCGAAATCTTGACCACTTGGCAAGGCGAAATCTTGACAAATGGCTCTTGTTTGGACCCTACCTGTCATAAGATATGTTTTGCCTATGTAAATCCGTCGACGTGGCACGTCGAAGGATTTACGGCGTAATAAAAAAGAGCACTGATTTTAGATTAGGCTCATATTGCTACAATACAGATATCCACAATGAGGTAGCGCAGAAGATTTACTGTGCTACAATTCTCCTAATTTATGCCGACTTGGAATCTGAAAGAACAATTTCTGGAGAAGGTGAATGAACAAGGCGGATTTGTGAATTGTCATGGACATTTTGATAAGGCCTTCTATATTACCAAAGACGGCCTTGGAAAGAGCATGGTAGATATGGAGGTTAAGTGGAGAATGAGCGATGACATTAAGAAAAATAGTACAGAAGAAGACATAGCGGCTCGTATACGAG
>DATDXX010000039.1:0-17208 GCA_036517135.1 Minisyncoccota bacterium
GCAATAAAAAATGTCCGCTGATTAGGCGAACTTTTTTTCTCTTTCTTTTTCCTGCACACGATTCCAGGTGCAAATGAACGAAACATTTGCAACCCAAAGCGCAATGTATGCCAGAAGCGCCACAGCACTGTATGTGAGGGATTCATTCCTTGTGATCGGACTGAAGCCCCACAAGAGCCCAATCGTAAAGGCCGACAAAGCGACCCACATCAAGGAGGAGCAAAACTGATGTTTTTGGAATTGATTGTCAGGCTTCTTCCCGATTGTATAGAAGCCCCAAGCATGAGGGAGCGCAGGCCCGAGAATCATGATGAGTAGATCGAGTGGATTGCTAACGCCATCGAAAGGAGACTTTCCTTCCTTGTATGCTTTGTTGACACGTCGCGAGAGAATGATGCTCCATGTGACAAAGATGATTTCCAGAATGAGCAGGGCGAAGAGAACAGTGTTGATTTTCATAGAAAGGACGGGAGGTTGTGAACTCCGCCCAAAACACTATCACAAAGTTTGCACAAGTAAAGCTGGTCTGCACACATGTAAAATATGCTATAGCATATTTTACATGTGTGCCGCGAGTATTGCTCATCCTAGCCAGCTTACAAGCTCACTAGCTAACAATTTTCTTTATACTGTAAAGCTGTCTAGTTTGTATGTCTCTTCTTCCTGTGGAGCGTCGTTTTGGAGGACTTTCTGCTCCTCTTCGGAAATAGGTGCAGATTCTGGCGCCGCCGAGCCGCGGCTCGGCGGCGCTTTTTCTGCGAGATTCTTTTTTATCAAATCAAGAATATTGCGAAGGTCCGCATCATTGAAATAATCAATATGAATTTTGCCTCCGGCCTCCCCTTTTGATTCTATCTGCACACGCGTGCCCAAGGTCTCCGTCAATTTCTCCTCCATCTCTATGATATCGGGCGAAAAGAAGTGCTTGGGCTTGCGCACCTTTTCAAACGCAATCCTTCTCGCTATGCCCTCCGCCTCGCGCACCGTGAGCCGCTTCTGCATTATTTCTTTGAAAAGCACCGTCTGCTCCTCCGGCCTGTCTATAAGCATTAGAATGGGTCTCGTGTGCCCCTCCGAGATTTTACCTTCTGAAAGCGCTGTCTGGATTTCATCCGGCATCATAAGTAGGCGAAGCGAGTTGGATACGTATTCCCTGCTCTTGCCTATTTTCTCCGCTATCTCGGTGTGCTTCAATCCAAATTGCTCCACAAGCTGTTTGAAGGAGCGCGCTCTGTCTATCGGATTCAAATCCTCTCTCTGGAGATTTTCAATGATGGCGAGCTCGAGCTTCATCTTGTCCGTCTGCTCTCCGTCGCGGATGATGGCGGGGATTTGGGAGAGCCCCGCGAGCTTGGCGGCGCGCAAGCGTCTCTCGCCAGAGATGAGCTCGTACTCCGTATACATACTGCCGTCTTCTCTTTGGATTTCGTTTCGAGTCACTACAAGCGGCTGAAGCACGCCGTATTGGCGGATAGAATTCGCAAGGTCTTGGAGCCGAGCTTCGTCAAATTCCCGCCTCGGCTGGAAGGGATTAGGCTTGATCTTGTCCACATCTATCCAGAAAATTGAATTATTATAAAATTCCATTCCATCATTGTATCAAAAAATATCATGGAAAAAAACATATCATTCTGATATAGTGTCAAAAATGCCGCGGTGGCGGAATTGGTAGACGCAATAGACTCAAAATCTATCGATCGTAAGGTCATGAGAGTTCGAGTCTCTCCCGCGGCATTATGAAGCCGAAAATTGTGGCGATAGTAGGCCCGACAGCATCGGGCAAAAGCGATTTGGCTGTCGTCGTGGCGAAAAAATTCAATGGAGAGGTGATTTCTGCTGATTCAAGGCAAGTATATAAAGGACTGGATATAGGTACGGGCAAGATTACGAAAAAGGAGATGAGAGGCGTCCCGCATCATTTGCTTGATGTAGCAAACCCAAAAACACAATTCAGTGTAGATAAATACAAAGAGCTTGCAGACAAAGCAATCACGAACATCTTGGCTAAGGGCAGGATTCCTATTCTCTGCGGCGGTACAGGATTCTATGTGGATGCTGTCGCCAAGAATATTTCCCTTCCTAACGTGCCTCCAAATCCGAAGTTACGAAAAATACTTGCTAAGAAAAGTGCCAGTACTCTTTTTACGATGTTAAGGAAGCTAGACCCAAATCGGGCAAAATCAATACAAAAAGAAAACAAAGTGCGTCTCATAAGAGCGCTGGAAATCTGCAAATCCATCGGCCACGTCCCCCACTTGGAGGTTGAACCTCCAAGTAAATATGAAGTGCTCTACATCGGCATTTTGTGGAAGCCGAGAATCCACAAAGAAAAGATAAGAGCTCGACTGCTCAAAAGAATGAATAAGGGTATGATCGCGGAAGCCAAGCGTCTCCATAAGCAAGGTCTGTCATGGAAGAGAATGCATGCGCTAGGTCTCGAATACCACTACCTCGCGCTTTATTTGCAAAAGCAGATCAGCAAGAATGAAATGATTGAGAAGCTCAACTCCTCAATCTGGCATTATGCCAAACGCCAAATGACGTGGTTCAAACGCAACAAAGATATTGTATGGATGGACCCACAGAAAAAATCAGTAATCCTAAAGGTCATTCAAAAATTCTTGAAATAATGCTAGAATCGCTTAGATTGGGCGATTAGTTTAGTGGTAGAACAGAGGCCTCCAAATCCTCTGGCGGGGGTTCGATTCCCTCATCGCCCGTAATGATCTGTAAAGATGGCTGGGAACTATCTGAACAGAGCATCATTCCGCGGTGAGGCGGGAAGAGAAAGGCGCAGGCCGACGGGCCGAGCCGGGGTCGCGAAAATTTTGTGTCCAAAATTATTTGTAACCGATTCCCTCATCGCCCGTTGGAATATTCATTAGATGTGTTATACTTATCTGTATGTATGAAGCGCTGGCCTACATACTTTGCCTCCTAATCATCGGTGTTGTATTGGGAATAGCCATAGCTCCAAACCTCATATCAAATAGTCCCTCAAGATCAAAGCGTGCAAAAGAGATGCAGGACTTTGCAGTATCTTTTGGCCTAAATTATATTTCGGAAGAAAGTAGAACCTTGTGGCAAAAGTTTTTTAGTTATACTCGTAAAACAAATATCATTAGTGGAAATTACAACGGCAAAGAGATATCAATTTATGATTATAAGACAGTGACAAGTTATGATATTTCTATTCCTTTTCTCGGTGGTAGTAGTAATGATACTAAAAGATACACTTATGTGAATGGTAGTTATTTGAAAAGTAATCTTTCTGTAGAAAACATAAAAAATGTCTTGGATGGTACCTTGGATGAGCAGGAAGTGGTTTATAAAAATGAAAAGTGGAAACTAAATATTGGAATGTTCGTCATATTTATCATACTAATAATTGCCATCAATATTGTTTTTTTTGGTTCATTACAAGAAACGATTGGTAAGTTATCTTCAATATTAGTTCATATTTTTGTTTCTCTTATCCTACTTTACATTGCTCACGTGATAAGTAAAAAATCTTATTCGGGTACACCCATTCGATAGCATCCGAGCGTATCAACTTCATTTAGCAAAACTAGCCCCTTCGGGCTAGTTTGAGTCGTTCGCCACAGACACATGCATTTGATGCTATAGCATATTTTACATGTGATAGAGCAAAGTCGGGTATTGTTCTATGATTGAGTTATTTCTTGGCTTCCTTAAAGCTGACGTGCTTACGGAGCTTTTTGGAATACTTTGAAAGCTCTACTTTGCGCTCTACGCCCTTTCTGTTCTTGCGCGAATAATAGACCTCCCCCGTCTCCTTGTTCTTCAAAATGATTAGATTATCTTGCGACATATGTTTGATTTAGCGTCAAAACACTATACAGGATATTTTAAGAATTGCAACAACATTCATTTCATTTTTTGCTTTTAAAAATCACAAAAACCATTCTGGTATTCTCAAGAATACCAGAATGGTTTTTTAGTGGGATAAAAATACCGCCCTTTATGGGAGCGGTGGGTGACTGATGGGGTTTTATGAATGAATGTATTGCGGCGCCTACCTGAGGCGCGAAGTGATTTTGCCGTTCGGCTGAAATACGGCCTCGCTCACCTGGCCAGGAACCATCTTCCAGTTTGCGACTCTGCGGTCGCAGTTGCTCTTTGGTGTGCTGATCTTGTTCCCTTCGCCTGCGGCGAAGGCCGGGTTGAGTTTGACGATTTTTGCCATAACAGGTAGTGTCAGTATATTAGTTTTGTCCCCACATTGTGCAGAAACTGGAACATAATACTATCGCAGAAAAATTATTTTGCAAGAGCATTTTTCCACCCCAGTTGTAAAGCAAAGCTTACTACGGGGCAGGCTCTTTTGATTTTCATTTACGTCATTAAAAATTTGTGATATTCTCACACGTATTGCGCAGGTGGCGGAGTGGTCAATCGCAATTGGCTGTAAACCAATCGCCCTATGGGCTACGCAGGTTCAAATCCTGCCCTGCGCATTTTTTAGAGGGTAAAGGATTTGAAAGCCGGAGTTCGCGTAGGCGAACGAGGCGGGGTAGCGGAATCCGCCAGCTGGCGGATATCCGTGACCAAATCCTGCCCTGCGCATCAAAATGAAATCCATCTTGTATTCCTTTAAATTTATTCTTTGGGTGAGCCCAGTAGTAAAATTGATTGTTGATACTTTAGATGCTATTTCAGATGGTTACAATGAAAAATACCTCACTGATCCAGGTCACAAAGCTATTAAACGCTTTGATACATTAGTTATCTTGATTACATGGTCTACGTTGATATTAGTCGGGGTTCCAAGCTTTATTCATTATTTAAATACCTATTCCGAGGAATATGTCATTGTCCTTTTAATTTTATTTTTCCCTTATTTCTTCAATTTCTATATTTCAGTGCTGCTATACACCAATTCCTTAATCCTGTTTATCTACAACAAAAATCGAAAAAATATTATAAGAAAGATTAATGAGAAAAAAGGAGCATGGTAGTTTTAAATAGAGTTCATTTCAAACCGCGCGCCGAAAGGCGCGCGGTTTTGATTTAATTTCTGTTCTCTTGCTTACAAGCTGACTAGCTCGCAAGCTCTAAAGCTTCCCCATTACTTCACTTCTTCAGCAACTTTCCTTGAGATAAATTCCTCACCTATGATGCTTCCCTTTCTTCCCTTTTTCACATCAAAATAAAGCTCGTTGTTTTTGACATCTACTGTGATGACACCGCCCTTTACAACTCCCTGAGTGATAATTAGATTCGCAACGGGATTAAGGATTTTGTTCTGGATCAATCGCTTAAGAGGTCTTGCACCATATTGCGGATTGTAACCCTCCTTAGAAAGATACTGCAGCGCTAAATCAGAAAGCGAGAGCTCAATTTCTTTTGCATTGAGACGTTCCTTTACGATTCCAACCTGTATGTCCACGATCATTCTGATGTTTTCGGAAGACAAAATGTCAAAAATGATGATATCGTCCAAACGATTCAAAAACTCCGGCCTGAAATATTCTTTCAGTGCATCCTGTACTTTTTTCTTGGCATCCTCGTAATTTTCTTTGTCAGTCGCAGCCATGGCAAAGCCGATCTTCTGCATCCTGTCTATGAATTGCGCGCCGATATTTGATGTTAGAATTATTACAGCGTTTTTAAAGTTCACCACCCTGCCTTTTGCGTCAGTCAATCGTCCGTTATCAAGCACTTGAAGCAGGATGTTGAACACTTCCGGATGCGCCTTTTCTATTTCGTCAAAAAGCACCACCGAATACGGCCTGTGGCGCACAAGCTCTGTGAGATTGCCGCCTTCTTCATAGCCAACATAGCCCGGTGGAGCGCCAATTATCTTTGAGACTGCGTGTTTTTCCATATACTCCGACATATCCACACGAATAAGCGCCTTTTCATCGTCAAATAAAAATTCAGCAAGCGCCTTAGTAAGCTCTGTTTTGCCAACCCCCGTTGGACCCAAGAATAGAAACGAACCGATTGGCTTGTTCGGATCTGAAATTCCTGCTCTGCTTCTTTTTATAGTATCGGCAATACTCTTGACCGCAATATTCTGTCCAATGACCCGCTTTTCAAGCTCCTGCTCCATCCTTGCAAGTTTTGCTGCCTCTTCTTCAAGCATTCGGGAGACCGGTATGCCCGTCCAGCGAGAGACAACATCAGCAATGTCACTTGATGTCACTTCTTCTTTCAAAATTCTTCGCGAGCTTTGGAGTTTCTTCAGTTTTTTATTTTTTATATCCAATTCTTTTCGAAGTGCCGGAATCCTACCATAACGTATCTCAGCTGCTTTGGAAAGATCTGCCCGAATTTCTGCATTTTCTGCTTCAACTCTAAACGTATCCAGATCTTTTTTTATCTTTTTAATCTCGGTGATAATTTCTTTCTCATTTTTCCATTTTAGTTCAAGCTCGGAGGTGCTTTCCTTGAGGTCAGCAATTTCTTTTTCAATTTCTTTGACACGAGACTTCGCGCTCTTGTCCGTTTCAACATCTTTTTTGAGCGCTTCGCGCTCTATCTCTAGGCGCATGATCTTTCTGTGCGCCTCGTCAAGCGCCGGTGGCTTATTTTCCAAAGAAATCTTAAGCTGGGATGCGGACTCGTCTATGAGATCCACCGCCTTGTCCGGCAAAAACCTGTCAGTTATATAGCGTGATGACAAATTGACTGCAGACACAATCGCATCGTCAGTTATGCGAACCCCGTGATAAAGCTCGTAGCGGTCTTTGAGGCCTCTCAAAATCGCAATAGCATCCTCAATTGACGGCTCTGAAACATACACCGGTTGAAATCTGCGCGAGAGTGCAGGGTCTTTTTCAATATGTTTTTGATATTCACGAAGTGTGGTTGCACCGATCGCACGAAGCTCGCCGCGAGAGAGCGCCGGCTTCAGCATATTTGAAGCATCAAGAGAACCTTCAGCCGCGCCAGCGCCTACAATAGTGTGTATCTCGTCAATAAACAAAATAATCTTGCCGTCGGACTTTTCAATATCTTTTAAAATATTTTTTAGCCGTTCTTCAAATTCTCCGCGATATTTTGTACCGGCAACGAGAGAGCCTAGGTCAAGCGAAACAAGTTCTTTTTCTTTTAGCGATTCAGGGACGTCTCCTGTTGCGATTCTTCCTGCGAGGCCTTCAATTATGGCAGTCTTGCCGACACCTGCCTCGCCGATAAGAATAGGATTATTTTTGGTCCTTCTTGAAAGTATTTGCACAACGCGCGCGATTTCATTATCGCGCCCAATTACCGGATCAAGCTTGTTTTCTTTAGCCAATTTTGTGAGATTTCGTGTGAATTTGCTAAGCGCTTTGAATTTTTTAGGCTGTGAAGTATCAATAACATTACCTGTTTTTAGCTCGGAAACTATGCGTAGCACTGATTCTTTAGAAATTTTGAATCTATTTAGAAGTTCGCGCGCGGTGCTTGGCACTTCTGTAGCCGCGAGAAAAAGATGCTCAGTTGAAATGAATTCGTCTTTTATAGATGCCGCAATTTTTCCTGATGCTTCAATTATCTGCGCGAGCTCCGGAGTCAGATATATCTGATACGAAGGCGAAAGCACCTGCGCTGTTTCCGGACCTTCAATTGCTTCAAGAATAGAGTCGGTTAAAAGTATGGTGTCTACTTCAAGCCGTTCAAGAATAGAAAAGACCATACTCTCTTCCTGAAGAATAAGAGCCGCGAGTATATGCATCGGATTGACGTGGTTTTGGCCACGCTCTATCGCAAGCTCGTGTGCTTTGCGGATGGCTTCCTTTGCTTTAGTTGTAAAATTTCCAAATGGAGGCATGGTAGAAGCTAGTGAGCTGGTAAGCTTGTTAGCTTAGAAGCTTTAGCATGCAGATTCTAGCATAAAAATATTTCGGATGCTATGCACTAAAAGACGCTGTAATTACTAAATAATTTCATAGAAATGACAAAGCGCCGCGACAAAAACAATGAAGTCTCTGAAGCGGCGCTTTTGGTCATTTCGTTGCGAGGCCGTTAGGCCTCGTTTTTTTTTCCGGAGAACTCGAGCTCGGTCCTCCGGGGTTGGACCGGCTGAACTTCCGTGCCGGCGCCACCGCCATCCTTGTTACCCTTCGGGGGCATCAAGTTGTCGATGGGTTCCTTGCCGGAACGTGGTGCCGGCTGAACCGGAACGACTTTCTTGGCATCGGGGGCCGGAGTCGGCTTGAGTTTGGGAATCTCAAACTTTCGGACTGGCGGTTGCGGGGCAACCTGAGGAGGCCGAGGAGCAGGTTGAGGCAGTGGAGCTCCGAGGGAGGGCGGCGGCATGATAGCGCCGTCCGCTGAGATAGCATTTCCGACAACGACGGTGATTTGGTCAGTGTGCACGTGGCACAAAAGACCGTTTCCTTCGAGCCAGTGATGCTTCACAGCGTGCCTGCCGCACTTGGCGCACAACTCATCAGGGCACAGAAGCACCCCTCCGAAATTTTTGTGCGCAACCTTAGGCAAACCGCAAACCTGGCCAGAACGCGACCCGCGCTGGATAAGGTAGCTGCAGCGATCAACCGGACCGCTGTAGGTCTGCGAAGCGTGGAACGTGGCATGGCTAACGCCGGCATAGCTGGAACGATGTTCAACGTGACTGTAGCCACCGCTGGCAATGGGGGCACCGACGTAGATCGGCGCGACACCACAGCGGTTGAGAACAAAG
This sequence comes from Minisyncoccota bacterium, assembly GCA_036517135.1. Classification (GTDB taxonomy): domain Bacteria; phylum Patescibacteriota; class Minisyncoccia; order Phycocordibacterales; family CAIRYW01; genus JAQBQZ01. The sequence continues at coordinate 8,654 of DATDXX010000039.1, forward strand.
TCCCAAGTCTGAACATTCGGCACGAGCCCACGGGTGTGGAAACGTTGCCTGGCGTCGATGAGACAGCGACTAGCACCAGATGTCAACGAGTGGCGCCGGCCGTCAATGACGTCGATGGCCTCCGTGCACGCTCCGATCATGACGCGGTCATGGTGCCGGTTGGCCTCCATGAGCTGGTTGTTCACATTCACGCGGACCTGGTCGATCGTGAGATCGTGGTTATGCGCAATGGGCTGGCGCGGCCGGTTGGGTTGCTGCCCAAACGCAGAGAGCACAAGGCTCACGACGATGGCGATGATGGCACTGGTTTTCATTTTCATGGGTATGGTATTTTGGATGTCTGGTTGTTTGTATCTGCCTGCCGGGGATTTTTTCCTGGCTAGCGTGAAAACGACGAATTTTATCCGCACACATTCAAAGATTGTGTGCCGGATTACGCGCCGTTTTCACGCTAGCAATTTACTCTGTAGAGTAAACCATTATATTGAACGAAATGACTTTCAAAGAACTTTGGGATTTTACTCCCCTTGCTAAATTCTTAATCGTCTATGCTATATTTTTTAATTGCTTAATTGCTTAAGAATTTGGCAAGGGGCGCCACGGTTAGACCGTGATGCTTTTTCTTGCAAGGTTGTCTCTTTTGAATGCTTCAATGATCTCCTTTTGGTTTGTCAATTTATTCTTTCCGCTTTTTTCTGAACGTTTCTTCATAATGAGCCACGCCATGAATGCGCTCCAAAGAGTCATGCCGAGAACGAATAGAGTCATTTTGAGATTCTCACCGATACCTGTAAAAGGAATTTGGCTAAGAAACACTCCGGATGCAAGCGTTCCTGTGGTAGGACCACCGGTAAGAGTCACGCCTCCTCCATAGTTGTAACCACCTCCGACAAAAACACTGCAAGTACGAGTAACAGAGTAGCCGTTTGAGTCACGGATCTCTACTGTGGCGGTTCTGTTGCCGGTTGAAGTGTAGCTAGTGTTTATTGTGCTTCCATATCCTGATGCGTCTCCAGACCAGTAGTAATTGTAGCTTCCATTACCACCGTATGCGCTTGCCTGCCATGTCACTGTTTGATTAGTATTCGGATTGGAAGGATATGCAGAGCATGAGCCTCCAAGAGAAGAAGATGAGTTGCTGTTTACATACACACTACAGCTTCTTGATATTGACTGTCCGCCTGAGGTGATTGTAACTGTGGCGTTTTTTGTTCCACTTGTCCCGTAAGAATTTGATACGCTTTGTCCTGTTCCTGATACATCACCGCTCCATGAGTAGGTGTAATTGCCTGTGCCGCCAGAAGCAGACGCCTGCCAAGTGACTGTATTGTTGATGTTAGGATTTGAGGGGCTCGCAGTGCAATAACCTGTAAATTCGCTGGAACTTCCCTGAATATAAACTGAGCAGCTTCTGGTAATGCTTTGGCTTCCCGAAGCGATTGTAACTGTGGCGTTTTTTGTGCCAACAGAACTATAAGACTGAGAAATATTTTGGCCGGTGCCTGAAGCATCGCCACTCCATGAGTAAGTGTAGTTGCCTACGCCTCCAGATGCTGACGCATACCAATTTACTATTTGGTTCAAGTTATAAGTTCCAGATGTCGGGCAAGAACCGGAAAGAGTAATGATGTCAGTTACGAGAGGATTGCCTGTGTTGCAGTTATTATTACCACTACAAGTATTAGTATTAGTTGTGTTGTTGATGTTAGTGTCATGGCTATCTTTAATGTTGGTTGTAGTTTTGGTGCTGGTGTTGCTGCTTCTTGGGCTGTAATTAATATTGAATCCGCCACCTCCGCAACCGTAGCTTCCACAGCCACTTGCATAATAATATGGCTGGTAATAACCCGAGCTATAACCGCCATAGTAACTGTCGGAATAATAGTCTGATGGATAGTAGTAACCGCCGGAGTAATAATCATTCTCATTATAATAACCGCCGGAGTAATAGTCACTAGAATCGTAGTAGCCTCCGGAATAGTAATCACTAGAGTCATAGCCTCCGCCAGAGTAATAATCAGAGACATCATAATATCCTCCAGAATAGTAATCACTGGAGTCGTAATAACCTCCTGAGTAGTAGTCGCTAGAGTCATAGTATCCGCCAGAATAATAGTCACTCACATCGTAGCTTCCGCCAGAGTAATAGTCACTAGAATCGTAGTAGCCTCCGGAATAGTAATCACTAGAGTCATAGCCTCCGCCAGAGTAATAATCGCTGGAGTCGTAATAACCTCCTGAGTAGTAGTCGCTTGAGTCATAGCTTCCGCCGGAGTAGTAATCAGATGGAGAGTAGTATCCACCTTCATAATAATCATCATAAGCAAAAACAGCTCCCGGACTTATTACCATAGCCAAAGAAACCAGTATCAACGATGCGGTTTTTGCCTTGTTTTTGATGATTTTTATAAGGTTTTGCATGTTTTTTTGTTTAAACTTTCAATGGCTGTATTATACAGCATTCAATAAATAAAGTCAAGTATTCTATTTACATTGCTGTTTTTGTATTGCTTCTATAACACCTTATTCTTATCCTAAAAAAAGTCAACCCCATAGTACCTGCCTGCCGGCAGGCAGGCAGGGATTTTGGTATCTGTCCTTATTTGTGAGTAAACGGAGTCTGGCTAAACAGCCATTTGGTATTTCAATGAAAAATGAGAGCTTGATTGCAGAATCAAATATATGATGGCGAAACAAATAATGCCAAAATTCACTACCGGGTCAACCTCGTTCGAATCAGGCCGCCCCTAGATGGCCGTAACCACTCGCGTATTCGCGAGGGCGGGATTCGAACGGGGTCTATACCCTTTTATATTAATCCAGAAAGAGCGTTTTTTATTACTGCCGCATCAAGAAAAAGCGGAGTTTTGTCAGTTTCATCTAATCCCTTTTCAAATGCTACAAGTTTGCCGTAAGAATCAAAAAGTAAAAAGCCGGATAGTGTTGATGACAGCGCCATATCGGTCGTGAGAATATTTTTTATCGATGGCTCGGTATCACTCAAAGCTTTGAACTCGGTTACGATACCGGTTGATACAACATCGCCACTACCCTTGCTTCCGATAGCAACAACATTGGCCCCAAGTTTGAGCACTGAAATACCTACAAGATCAATGGGCTGGATTTTGTTTTTTTCCTTTGGATCATAGTTAAATGTAAAAAAAGAAAAATTTCCGACAACATCTCCCTTCTGGTAAATTACCGGTATCTCTCTATTGCTCGCTGTAACCGCAAAATAAATTGATGGGTCAACATGAGACTCTGGAAGCGCGGATGCGATAATGCCACCTTTGCTACCAGATGCAATGCCAAGCGCTATAAATTTTCTGTCTTCGCCTGCTTTTTGATAAATTCGGACAATACTAGGTGCTGTTTTTTCCACGATGCTTGCGGGCGATAATTCAGTAGATCCTTTAGGAATAACCGGAGCAGGTGTGGTTTTGGTGACTGTGGCAGGCAAATCAGACACTTTTTCTATTGATTTCTCTATTACTCTATAAATAGTCTGCTGAGGCGTTGATCCTTCATCAGTCAGAGAAACTGTGGCAACGCTTGTCGCTATCGCCGTAACAATCGCCACAAGTAGCGATATAAGAACTGTTTGCTGTTTTGTGAGATGTTCCATTCCGTTAGAAATAGGAAATGTAGGACATTTCCGTAATGATTATTTTTACTGATTGTAAATTAACCTTTTTGTTCATTGTTTGATTGATACTATAAAACCTTAACTATTGGATTTCTAACGGGATCCATTTGAAATCAGCTAGTGAGCTTGTAAGCTAATGAGGTTGCAAGTTTTTCTGACAAGCTGACCAGCTTAATAGCTTTAAAGCTCCTTTAATAATATCTGAAAAAGAGCTTTGAGGCAATGATCAATATCTTTTTTTGAAGTCCCTCTTCCTAAGGAAAATCGAAGTGATGATCTGCTACAGCCAGCCTTGCCGATCTCCTCAATGACATATGAATAAGAATCTTCTTTTAGGTTCATGCATGTCGAAGCCGAAGAAACTGCAATACCTCTTTGATCAAGTTGAAAGACCGCAAACTCCGCATCAAGATTTTCAACGCAGACGCTAACATTGTTAGGCAGGCGATTCCCCAGACTTCCGTTTATGCTTGCCTTAGGAAGCTTGCTTAGTTTTCCAACAAAATAATCTCGCAGAGTCTCTAACCGTTTTGATTCTTTTGCCTTTGTTTTTTCAACAATCACTAAAGCCTTTGCAAAACCTGCGATTACAGAAAGATTCTCGGTACCGGAGCGTAAATTATTTTCTTGTCCGCCTCCCACTATCTGCGGAATTATAGAAATATTCCTTTTCACAAAAAGAGCTCCTACACCTTTTGGTCCGTAGATTTTACTTCCATCCAAAGTCATTAGATCAACGCCCAGTTTAAAAACATCTAAGGATAAATAGTTTGCCGCCTGTGCCGCATCGGTATGGAAAATGGGAAAGCTTGATGGGTAGCTTTTAGTTTTTAGCTGACAGCTTTTTGCTTTTTTGAAACGACGGATCACTTTAGTGATTTCTTTGATCGGCTCAATCGTGCCTATCTCATTGTTTGCATACATTACAGAAACTAGAGCAGTATTCTTTTTTAGGGCATCGCGGACCTTTTTTGGATCAACAGCTCCGTTGCTGTCTGGCTTTATAAGAGATACCTCTGCTCCGTTCTTCTCTATCTTTTTTATGGCCTCTAAAACAGAGGAGTGCTCAATTGATGAGACTATGATATGCGGTTTCTTATTCTGATTTATTTTAGAAAAATATTCTACAACGCCAAAAATCGCGAGATTGTTTGCCTCTGTGCCGCCGGATGTAAAAACTATCTCGGTAGGTGATGCTCGTAAAACTCCTGCGACAGTTTTACGAGCATTATCCAAAATTTCCTTTGCCTTTCTTCCCTCTTCAAAAAGAGAAGCCGGATTAGCAAAAGTAGCGGAAGTTTCCCGCATTACTTTCAGCACTTTCGGATCAACGGGTGTGGCAGATGCATAATCCAAATACACTCTGTGTTTTTTTTGCGGCATAGGTGCATCATAATGAAAGAATGCAAAAAAAACAAATAGAGTTCTAGAATTTGAGACTGGTTAGTTTTATCGCCAAGCCTTAAGCCTTAAACACCAAGCTCTAAGCTTTTTTGCTGTATAACCCTGTTGGAGATAGAAAACTTTTTTATTGGCGACGTAGAGCGAGGGAAATGGAAAAGTACTCTTTTCCATTTCCGAGCCGAGGAGCTAACAAAGTTCAATACTCCGCGGCTCCGCCGCGGTAATAAACGAGTGAAGCGAGTTCCAACAATACCTCGGGGCTCTGCCCCGAGGAGCTTTATTATCACAACATTTATCATAAATTAATTGTATAAAATAAATTAGAAATATTACTTTTCAATCTATCCTGTTTCCGTTTCAGCTCTAGCGGGGTATAATCTCTATATACTTTCAAATTTTGAAAACGTGTCTCTGCCTTCATTACAATTTCTGGTTCTTTCTTTGGCCTTAGGAAGCTTGTTGCTTTCTTTTTGTCTGATTTTCATCGTAATAGGTCTAAAAAGAAAAATGACACGCTTGCTTTCCGGCGGCGCAAAGGACTTGCCGGATGCAATTGGAGAAATAAGACGGCAGATAAAAGATCTAGAATCATTTAGAAAAGATGCAGACAAATTCTTAAATACTATAAGCAAGAAAGTGGCAAGAAGTGTGCAATCGACCGAAGTTCTTCGCTTCAGCCCTTTTGGCGGAAATGGCACGAACGGCAACCAGAGTTTTTCGGTCTGCTTTGTAAATGAAGGAGGTGATGGTATTGTGGTATCCGGCCTTTACTATTCCAGAGACAGAATAAGCATATTTATGAAGCCGGTAGCTGGCTTCGCCTCAAGTTACGAGCTTACGCCTGAAGAAAAAGAAGTAATAGCAAGGTCAAAACAGAAACTTGGACAACAATAGCAATGGAAAAAACCGAGCTTACAACGAGGCCGCCTGTGGTGGCGGTAATGGGACATATCGATCACGGCAAATCGACGCTTCTTGACTATATAAGGAAAACTAACACAACAGATAAGGAGGCAGGCGGCATTACTCAGCGGATGACTGCCTATAAGGTGATACATAAGAATGCTGATGATAAAGAATACTCCATAACTTTTTTGGATACGCCTGGACATGAAGCATTTGGCGCTTTGAGGAGCCGTGGCGCAAACGTCGCGGACATTGCAGTTCTTGTTGTTGCAGCGGACGAGGGAGTCAAACCTCAAACTATTGAAGCAGCGAAGTGTATCAAGGAAGCAAAGCTCCCGTTCATTGTAGCCATAAGTAAAATTGACAGGCAGAATGCAAATCTTGATAAAGTAAAACAAATGCTTGCTGAAGCGGAAATATATGTGGAGGGATGGGGCGGCGATGTTCCATTTGTGCCCGTGTCAGCCGTGACAGGAGTAGGCATTCCCGAACTTCTAGATATGGTGACTCTTCTCGCTGATATTACCGACTTGAAAGCTGTTAAAGATACTCTCGCGGAGGGAATTGTCATTGAAGCAGTATCAAGCAAAACTAAAGGTGTCATCGGCACACTGATAATAAAAAACGGTACTTTAAGATCCGGAATGTTTGTTGTCGCAGGCGACGCGATAGCGCCGACGCGCATTATAGAAGATTACCAAGGCAAAAAAATTGAGGTCGCGGCGCCGTCGGACCCAGTGCGTATTACCGGATTTGATAAATTGCCTGCTGTAGGATCCTTCTTTTATGCGGTGGCTTCAAAAAAAGAAGCGGAAGAGCTGGCAGGAAGTAATTCTAGCAATATGCAAAAAATTGAATCAGCTGAAGTGATCGGTTCATCCGACGCAATTGTTGCTATCCCTGTGATCATAAAGGCGTCCTCAACAGATGTGTTAGAGGCGATAATCCACGAAATGAAAAAAATTAAAAACGAGCGTGTAGCGCTTCGTATCATTGCTACTGGGGTTGGCTTTATTTCTGAAGGCGATGTGAAACTCGCTAAGACAAAGATAGACAGCGTAATTCTTGGTTTTGATACAAAAATAGACGCTTCCGCGAAAGCGCTCGCAGAGCGCGCCACTATCACAATAGAGACATTTGAAATAATTTATAAGATGACAGAGTGGCTTGAAAATTATATGAAAGAAAAAACTCCGAAGATGAAAATAGAAGAAATACACGGCAAAGCAAAGATCTTGAAGATTTTCAGCGCGAACAAAGATAAACAGGTCATCGGAGCTCGAATTGAAGAGGGTGCTATAAAGCTTAATGACGAGGTTCGAATCCTCCGGCGTGAGGTAGAATTGGGTAAAGGCAGGATTCGTGAGCTCCAGCAATCAAAAACAAAAACATCCGAAGTAAAAGTGGGCCTTGAGTGCGGAGCGATGATTGAATCAAAAATAGAGATAGCACCGGGAGATAAGATAGAGGCGTTTGCGATCGTAGAAAAATAAATAAATTATAAATATCAAGTCAGACTTGATATTTAATTTAAAATGCAGCCAAAAGATCCCAATAAAGATAAGAAGATAGAGGAGGTGATAAAGAAGGCGGCGACACAATTCCTCTTGGTAGAAGCGAGCCCCGCTTCGCTTTTGACCGTCACTCATGTATCAGTATCTCCCAAATTCGAGCATGCTACCGTTTTCTTCACTGCGTTCCCTGACGCGCAGGAACAATCGGCGCTTGAATTTGTAAAGCGCAAAAGGAGCGAATTTAAAGAGTATTTGAGAAATGAAACCAACCTCCCCCGCGTGCCCTTCGTAGATTTTGAAATTGATTTCGGCGAAAAGAATCGCCAGAGGATAGATGAGATTTCAAACAAAAAATAATTTACAGTTCAGATATATCGCCTTTAGTAAGATACTTTTGAATTTTTTCAAGCTCATGCATTACTAGTGTTCTACCTGATTCGGTTTTGTGCCAGTTTTCTTTTGTTACATTTTCATAGTAGTCAGACGCATACGGCGCAGATTTTAGTTCGATGCCTGAGGGCATATGTTTCTTTAGTGTCATAAGTGCTCTTCGAGCATGGATGTTTTTTACAACCACGACGATTACTTTAATCTTTCCCAAACCTATTCTCCTATCTAAGATCTCTCGCGTGAAAAGCACATTTTCCAAAGTGTTCGATGCTCGATTTTCTATTAAAACGTCTTTTTTTGGCACTCCCAATTTCTGCATTTCCTCCGCCATAAGAACGCCTTCCGCAAGACCACTTTTGGGATTAACACCTCCGCTTACAATAATTTTTTGCACTCGCCCTTGTTTATAAAGCTCCGCTGCTTTTCTACAAGATTCTTTATAGGCATTCCATGTGCCAAATGCAAAAGCTATATCAGCATTAAGATTCTTATTTTCAACAAAAATATATTCTGTGATCTCTTTATACGTCATATCTTTTATACGAAATTTCGTGATGCTCGGGGTGGGAATCGAACCCACATGGTCTTGCGACCAAGAAATTTTAAGTCTCTCGTGTCTACCAATTTCACCACCCGAGCAGGAAGGCGTAGGCCGGGATTGAACCGGCGCATAGCGGTTTTGCAGACCGCCGCGT
>DATDXX010000040.1:0-20914 GCA_036517135.1 Minisyncoccota bacterium
ATCAATAAAAGATGATTTGATAATTATCTCCAGAAATGAACTCGGGCGCCTTTTGTCAATTGCGCAACATGTCCCCAAGACAGACATGGAAGATCTCATACAACGCGCCTTGGAAGCTAAGGCAGGCAAAAATGTGGTCGGACCATTTTCTAGCGCAAAAGATTTCTTTAAATCTTTGGGTATATAGCATTTCATGAAGCTTGTTTATTCTCGAAAATTTCTCGGAGAGATTGAACACTTCTCTGATACCATCAAGAAAAAATTTAAAAGACAGATTAGTTACCTACTGAAAGATCTTCGCCATCCTTCGCTTCATGCAAAAAAATATCACGAATCCCTCGATATTTGGCAAGCAAGAGTAGATAAGGACATACGTTTTTATTTCAGTATTGATAGCGATGTATATACCGTACTTAAGATAAAAAAACACCCCAAATAATTATTCAGCTTTTTTCCAAAGGAGTAGCGCAAGGATGATTAAAGCGAACGCGCTGAATCCCATCAAAGGTATGGTGATGTATCCGAGATAAAACACATAGATTTTAGCGCACGATACGGCGAGGGCGGAGCATGGAGCGAAGGTATCTCCAAGAAAGGGCAGAGCGAGCTGGTACGCTGATATTATGAGCCCAACTATGGCGAAGACAAGGGCGTAGAATTTGATGAAGTATTCCTTGCGCAGGAGGGCGAAGCCGAGAAGCACCACTAAGGGATACATAGCAATTCTCTGGAACCAGCAGAGGAAGCACGGCTCAAATCCTCGGATCTCCGAATAGTACAAGCTCCCTATGGCAGAACCCAGAGCTACGAGGAAGGCGAGCGCAAATCCGTTCTTCGACAGCAACTTCACGAATTGCAAATCGGGATATCTTTTGCGAAGGAGAAGTCCCAGGAGGCAGAGGACGATGAGCGCTTGGCTCGTGATCACGGATGCCGCTATGAAATTGTCTATGATTGAATTCACGGCGGGTTTAGCTTTCAGTCAGGGTAGAAGATGCGGTCGGAGTGGAAGAAGTGGCCGAGACGAGAGAGCAGCCGGATTTCTCCGCCAGTACTGCTGTGGTGGTGCCCGATAATCTGCTGCCATCCGCGAAAATCCATGTAGGATAGCTTTCAATCTTTTTGTCTTTGCACACCTGAAGCTGACCCATAGCATCTGGAGTGGAGCATTCTACATAAGGCAGAAGCTTGGCGGAAGCGCCGAAGAGCTTTTTCTGCTCCGCGCAGTGCGGGCACCAGAATGCGCCGTAGAATATCACCCCTTTATCCGCAAGGCACTGCGCAAGCTCGTCATACTCTCCGGGGCCGGTATCTATCGTCCCTTTGTTGAGCAAAGACAGCCCAAATGTCAGGCCGACGGCCACTACCAAAATAATGATTATGTATGTCGTTTTTTTCATAAATATTATCTTACCTTATTTCACAATAAATGCACTTGACATGGTGGAGGACTTTTTATGGTATAATTTCAGCCAAAAGATTATTAATAGCTAGGTAATAAAAAATATTATGCCTCTACTTTCAATATTGGTTGCGGTGATCGTTGCTACAGCTTTAGGAATGCTTTGGTACTCTCCTTTGATGTTTGCCCACGCTTGGATGGAGCTTTCAGGTATTAGGCCGGATATGACGAATGAGTCAAAGAAAAAAGGGATGTGGAAATCCTATATCGGAAATATCTTACTCAACATCGTTACTGCTGTAATGGTCTATATTATTCTCGTGGCAGGATTTAAGATGACAGACCTTTTCGCTATATGGTCAGCTTTTGCTCTACCAGTGTTTGCGAACGATGTCTTCTGGGGCGGAGTGCCGACAAAACTTTTCCTAATCAACGCCGGCTTCAGTATTGCTTCTCTTACATTTATGGCTCAGGTGATTATCTGGCTGATGTAATAAAAAAACTTGTCAGCCAGTGAGCTGGTCAGCTTGTGAGAAAAAGCAAAGAAAAAACATCCAAGCTTGCATTGAGCGAGCCTTCAACAAGGAGAAATCTTGACAAACCATCTATTCTACAAATCTCAGACCTTGTTGTTGGCGTTTACGGGAATGTTTTTCTTTCCACACTTACACTTCCCCTTGACGAACGGAATGTTGTATAATAGAGGGGATGGAAACCAAATTCCAAACTTCGTTCATACCTAAGACAGCACTTGATCCGGTTTCTTCAGGCACAAAGAAGCCTATGGGGCTTTTTGTTTTTATTTCTACTATTATTTTTTTTATAAGTGTTGTTATTGCTGCAGGAGCTTTTGGTTGGGATAAATATCTGGAAAATCGAAAAGTCCAGCTAAAAAGCGATCTTGAGAGAAACGTCAAAGCATTTGAGCCTCAAACTATTGAAGAATACGTGCGTCTCAACAACAGAATTGATGCTGCCAAAACACTTCTCTCAAAACATATCGCAGTGTCCTATGTTTTTGATTTCCTGCAAGACCAGACTCTTCAGAGCGTTCGGTTCAGCGATTTTAAATATGATCTTGTTACTGACGGTTCCGCAAATATTTCTTTGAACGGCGAAGCCAAAAGCTATAATGCTGTAGCGTATCAGTCGGAAGTATTCGGCAAAGAGCGCGCACTCAAAAGTCCTATTTTTTCAAATTTAGATCTTGATGCGGCAGGCAATGTTATCTTCAACTTCAACACAAAAATTGACCCTGGATTTATCGTTTACACCAGAAAAGCTTCACAGGCAAGTCAAAACTCTTTTGATGACATAATACCAATTACATCTGAAGACGGTTCGGACAACAATACTGGCCCAACTTCGCTTAACGGTGGATCGGTTACCGTTACAAGTACAACAACATCAGAATGAGTTCTGTTAGAAGTCGCGGTTACGGGCAAATAAATATGAAAAGTATGATTTCAAGAAAATTTAAAAGAATAATTCTACAGTGCGACGGTCTTACGACCGCGACCTGCTTCTAACGGGATGAAAAGTCTAATTCCTATCATTCTCATACTTGCATCTCTCGGGCTTTTTATGTTTTTTACAAATAACGAGTATCAGAACGTGAAATCACTTCAGATAGAGATTGCAAGCTATGATAAGGCTCTTGGCAAGTCGCGCGAAGTTTTAAAAAAGAGAGGCGAACTGCAGGCAAAATACGCACAATTTGCCAATTCCGATCTCGATGCGCTTAAAAAACTCTTACCTGACCATGTTGACAATGTTCAACTTATTCTTGATATCAACGGTATTGCAAGAAAGCACAATATGGCTGTTTCTAAGATAAAAATAAGTGAAGACGCGAGCGGAAGCCAGAATGCGCCGATAGGCCCTGATATCAAGACATACTCTTCTATTCTGGTTTCCTTCAGGACAAAATCTTCTTATCCTGATTTCATTGCTTTCATCAAAGATCTGGAGCAGGGACTTCGGCTTGTCGATATAACAAATCTTTCTTTCAAAGAAGAGCCGTCGGATAACAATGAGTATAGCGTTACAATAAGGACTTATTGGTTAAAATAAAATGAATCCCGTAGTAGAAAATGGCATTGCTCTCATTTGTGAGTAAACATGCATTAATTAAAGTAACATAAGTATTTCATGAAAAACAAAGTGTTAAATTACAAACATAATCAAAAGATGGCGAAGCAAATGATGCCATTTTTCACTACGGGATGAAAGAGATTTTCCAAAAACTAAAGTTGCCTCTGATTGTCCTCGCGGTCTTATTCGCTGGCTTCATCATTTATAACAGCTTTATCAAAAAAAGTGCTCCTACAGCACTTCTCCAGAAGGACAGCATAGCGTCATCTCCTGAGCAGAATTTTTTACCGATTTTGCTCAAAATTCAAGGTGTCAATCTTGATGAAAGGCTTTTTTTGGATCCGGTGTTTCGTGCGCTGGTAGATTGGAGCCAGCCGATAGTTCCAGAAGGCGTCGGTAAAAACAATCCTTTTTCGGGTAGTCTTTCAAGTACAGTGAGATCTTCTGTTGAGTCGCTCGGGTTTAAAGAGGACGAGGGTAGTGCTACAACAGGAGGAATTAAGAAGTCTACGCAGTAGGAAAGCATGAATTTTGTAGTAGAAAATGGTATCGCCGTCTAGGAATGAATCCCGTTCGAAGCCGCGGTCGCAAAAATCAGAGGTATGATGAAATCAAATATAAAAATAAGATTTAATAAGTATAGTTATGCAAAGTCCCGGTTTAAAGACCGCGACCTGCTTCGAACGGGATGAACCTTATCGACCTTTTGTTGCAAAAAAAAATCATTTCATCTCTAGATGCGCGCAAGGCAAAAGACGAAATGAAAACCGCACCTGACGGTGAAGAAGCGGTTCTAAAGCGCATTGGTGTTCCGATTCCAAAGATTCTTGAAGCCAGAAGCGAGTATCTTGGTATACCTATTGCCACCATACCTGCCGCAATACCTTTTGATGTGCTCCGTTATCTTCCAGAAGAATCTGCAAATTTTTATAAGATGATACCTTTTGATGCGTCGGACAATACGTTGTCCGTAGGCATTATTGACCCTGAGAATTTTGAGGCACGGGATGCCCTGAATTTTATTTCTTCAAAGAATAACATTCCATACAAGATTTTTTTGGTTTCTAACGAAGATTTTATAAAGGCGATGGATTCCTACAAAGGGCTCTCTGGCGAAGTGACGAGAGCTCTCACTGACCTGGAGACAGACCTCTCTGACGAAGAAAAAGAAATTGCTACCGCTCAAGCACAGGAGGAAAATCTCTCCACCAAAATCAACCAGACTAATATCATAGAAGATGCTCCTGTCACCAAAATCGTGGCGACAATTTTACGTTATGCTATTGAGGGTATGGCATCAGACGTTCATATTGAGCCACTTTCAGACAAAGTACGCGTCAGATTTCGTCTTGACGGAGTACTCCACACCAGCTTGATTTTGCCGCCGAAAGTTTTGAATGCAGTTGTTGCGCGCATAAAAATTCTTTCCAATATGAAACTTGATGAAAAGAGAAAGCCACAAGACGGAAGATTTTCTGCACGCATAGACGGCAGGAAAATCGACTTTCGAGTTTCTACGTTTCCTGTTTATTACGGAGAAAAAGTTGTGATGCGAATTTTAGATCAAGCAAAAGGTGTGAAAAACTTGAATAGTTTGGATCTGCCGGAACGATATCTAAAAATGATTCGCGCCGCAATAGAGAAGCCATACGGACTGATTTTGATATCAGGACCGACTGGGTCCGGTAAGACGACCACTCTTTACGCGATGCTAGAAGAGATAGACAAAGAAGGTCACAATGTATTATCTCTCGAGGATCCGGTGGAATATAATATTGAGGGCGTAAGCCAGTCTCAGGTGCGTCCAGAGATCGGTTATACTTTTGCAACAGGACTTCGTACGACGCTTAGGCAGGACCCAGACATTATCATGGTGGGAGAGATTAGGGACAAAGAAACCGCTGGCCTTGCGATTCAAGCGGCGCTTACCGGGCATCTTGTGCTTTCGACAATTCACACCAATGACGCAATAGGAGTGGTTCCTCGTCTCGTGGATATGGGTGTGGACCCTTATCTTATTGCTCCGACACTCATTCTTTCAATGGCACAGCGACTTGTTACCAAGCTTTGTCCCGGTGGGGGTAATACATTGCCGATTGAAGGCAGTATTAAGACAATGATTGACAAGCAATTCGCTGATTTGCCGGAAGAGTACAAAAAAGAGATTCCTGTTTCCAATGATGTTCTTACAGCTTCTCCAACACCAGATTGTCCTAAGGGTACCCGTGGGCGAGTTGGGGTTTTTGAGATGTTCGGAATGGACAAGGATTTGGAAAAGGTAATCCTTACCAATCCGACAAGCCCCGAGATCTGGAAAGTGGTTCGCAAAAAAGGGCTCATTACAATGCGTGAAGATGCGATTATCAAGGCATTAAACCACCAAATCCCATTCGAAGAGATAAGCACTCTGGCATAATTATTTTGTTTCAAGGTGATATAATAAGAGTATGGAAGAAGCTAAATCTGACAAGCCAAAAACTGCCGGCAAAAAGTACAAAATTCTCATCGTGGATGACGATAAATTTTTGCTTTCAATGTATGCCATGAAATTCACGCGAGAGGGAATGGAAGTGGACGCCGTTGCAAGTCCGATAGAAGCGTTAGAAAAGCTTAAAAGCGGACTCAAGCCTGATATCATAATGCTTGACATCGTAATGCCTGAGATGGACGGCATAGAGCTTTTGGAAAAGATCAGGGCGGAAAATCTCGCTAAGGGTGCTGTTGTGATTATTCTTACCAATCAAGGGCAGCCGTCGGATATTGATAGGGCTAAAGCTGTCGGAATTGATGGATATATCGTCAAGGCGACAAGCATTCCTTCAGAAGTGCTAAGAGAAACTCTCCGCATTGCCGAAGAAAACAAAAAATAACTTATAACAAATAACTTTTTACTCATTACTCACCACTTATCGCTTAACTATGCAAACAGAAGAATACAAAAAAGAACTATCGGACCTTTTAGAAATAGTTATCAAGGAGGGCGCATCCGACCTTCATCTTTCTGAAGGCAGACAGCCGACCATTCGTATTGCCGGTTCACTCATACCACTAGCCAGAAAGCCTGCGCTAAAAAAAGAGGACACTGAAGCCATGCTATCGCTTATGGTCAGGCACGAAATGAAGGAACAGTTTTTGAAAGAAAAAGAACTTGATTTTTCTTATAATTTCAATGACAAAGCTCGATTTCGAGGCAATGCGTATTTTCAGCAGGGGCGTGTGTCTATTGCTTTACGCCTTATTCCAAAGCTGATAAAAACCATAGAAGATTTAAGGTTGCCGCCGCTTCTGGCTGATTTTGCCAGAAAGAAGCAAGGGTTTTTTCTTGTAGTGGGACCCGTAGGACAAGGCAAAACCACAACACTTGCATCAATGATTGAAATGATAAACGAGGAGCGAGCAGAACACATTGTTACTATTGAAGACCCGATTGAATACATTTATGAACAGAAAAAATCTATTATTGACCAGCGTGAGATTCATCTTGACACCTACGATTTTCATATAGCTCTTACTGAGGCGCTTCGAGAGGATGTCAATGTGCTTTTGGTAGGCGAAATGAGAAATCCAGAAACAATGGCTGCTGCGGTGACCGCCGCGGAAACCGGACACTTGGTTTTTTCAACGCTTCATACCAATAACGCCGCTCAAACAATAGACCGTATAATTGACTCCTTTCCTTCAAACCAGCAGGAACAAATCAGAGTCCAACTTGCAGCTTCACTTATCGGAGTGTTTTCACAGCGGCTTGTTCCTAGAATTTCAGGCGGTCTTGTGCCGGCGTATGAGCTTTTGATAGTGAATAATGCTGTTTCTAATCTTATCCGTGAAAAAAGAATCCATGAGATAAATACTGTCATAGAAACAAGTTCGCAGGACGGTATGATAGATATGAATAGATGTCTGGCCGAACTTGTGCGCGCGGGAGAGGTTACAATCGAGAACGCATATCGTTATGCGTTCAATCCGAAGATGCTGGAGAAAATGATTTAAGCGACACAAATTACAAATGCATGCGAATAATACGAATAAAAAAGAAAAAATTGTACACAAAGATTTGTCTTATACAATTACAGGATTATTATTTGAGGTTCATAATTCATTAGATAGGTTTTGTAGGGAAAGGCAATATGCAGATATGTTTGAAACATTGTTAAAAAAGGCATCAATCAGATATGAGAGAGAAAAGGCTTTACCTGTAACAAGTTTAGAAAATCAATTGACTAATATAGTAGACTTTAATATAGAGGATAAGATTCTGATTGATGTAAAAGCTAAACCAACCGTGACAAAAGAGGATTATTATCAAATGAATAGATATTTAAACGCTAGTGGCAATAAGTTAGGATTGATAGTAAATTTTAGGAATAGGTATTTGAAGCCAATTCGTGTCATTCGTTTAAATTCGTAATTAGTGTCGTATCATGCTATTTAATTACAAAGCTCTAGACAAAGACGGTCAAGAAGTTGGAGGGTCAATTGATGCCGTCAATGTTGATGTTGCAATCAGCGCGATACAGAGGCGGGGTCTCGTTATCACCACAATAAATGAAGCAGGAGAGGGTGGAGGGCTGAATCGCCGGATTAAATTTTTTGAAAGAGTGTCAAATAAAGATGTGGTTATTCTCTCGCGGCAGATTGCCACGCTTTTTGCGGCGCAGGTTTCAGCACTTCGCGTGTTTCGTCTTTTGGCCGGAGAAACAGAAAATGCGGTTTTGGGAAAAAACATAGGGGAGGTAGCAGATGACATACAAGGAGGAGCAACTATCTCCAAAGCGCTTTCCAAACACCCAAGAGTTTTTTCTACATTTTATGTAAATATGGTGAAAGCGGGCGAAGAATCCGGCAAGCTTGACCAGACATTTTTATACTTAGCGGACTATCTGGACCGTAATTACGCGGTAACCAGCAAAGCCAGAAATGCTCTCATCTATCCGGCATTCGTTGTTTTTACTTTTGTCGCGGTCATGGCTCTTATGCTCACTTTAGTTATTCCAAAGATCTCAACCATAATAACCGAATCCGGACAGGAGATACCTATATATACGCGCATTGTTATAGGATTGAGCAACTTTCTTGTAGACTACGGGTTTTTGTTTCTAGGAGCGGTCATTGTTCTCGGTTTTTTTGTCTGGCGGAGTGGTGCAGGAGAAAAAGGCGCCATGGCCATAGACGAAGCCAAGCTCTCAATTCCTTATGTGGGCTCGCTTTATAAAAAATTGTATCTTTCCCGCATCGCTGATAACATGAACACCCTTCTTATTTCTGGAATCCCGATGATCAAGGCGCTTGAACTTACGGCAGATGTCGTGGACAGCAAGGTCTATCGAAATGTTCTTTTGGGTTCAGTTGAGGCGGTACGGGGAGGCAAACCGCTTTCAGACGCTTTGATGCAATATAATCAAATTCCGAGCATTATGGTGCAGATGACAAAGATCGGCGAAGAAACCGGCGAGCTCGGGAGCATTCTGGATACCTTGGCGAAGTTCTACCAGAGAGAAGTGGTCAACGCCGTTGATACTTTAGTTGACCTTATAGAGCCTATAATGATTGTGGCGCTAGGTTTGGGCGTTGCGTTCCTTTTGGCATCGGTTTTGATACCTATCTACAACATTTCAGCCTCAATCTAAAGAAGCTTAACAGCAATACAAGCTTGTCAGCTTGTTAGAAAGGCAAAAGATAAGAAAGTGTATTTGAATGTTTTTGACCAGCTCACAAGCTCACTAGCTGACCAGCTTCGGGGATATCCACACCCCCCTTATATCTTATTTGTTTTTCAAGGTATAATTAGCGCACGGTCGAAATGTCGTTTTCGTCTTTTCACGTTAGTAAAAGGCATGATCAATTGATTATTAAAAGTTAAATTCTATTATTAAATGAAGATTTCAAAGAAACGAGCAAATCTCAAAAAAGGGTTCACACTCATTGAACTTCTCGTTGTGATCGCAATTATCGGTATCCTCTCATCAGTAGTGCTTGTGTCGCTAAACGGCGCACGAAACAAGGCAAGGATCGCTGCGTTTAAAGCTGAAGTATCAGGCCAGCTTCCAGCATTTATCGCTACGTGTGAGGATAGCAACATCGCTTCTCCTACAAATACCGATTCTACTGATTGGAGCAATACCATCACACAGAACTGTACCTCTGGCGGAAATCAGACTTTCTCTATAGATGCTGATGCCGGTGATGGTCAGAATTGTACTGCGACACTGGATGAAGGTGGAGCAAGTTACAACGGAAATGCCGCTGGATGTGAGTAATTTCTGGCCATAAGAACATTAATGGTTCTTTTTAACAAAATCCCGCTTTGCCGGGATTTTGTTTTTTGTGACTTTCCTATATAATACCAACAAATTTTATTTAACATGGATATCAAACTTCAGGCTGGAAATATAATGTTCACCAAATCGAAACGATTAATAGACAGAATCTCAAGAATATTGGGACCGATTTCTGATTTCGTCAAATCGCGTGACTACCTACAAATTCTCTTAGTCTTCTCTTTTTTTATAATTGTCTTCACCTATGTGTATTTTTCTGTCGATACTCTCTCTTCTTCGGATGATCATTTTTTCCATTTTCGCTTTGCGGAAATCATGCGTGAAAATGGAATACTGCAATCCTTCTTTGACTTCAAATCCATATATTTCTCAAAGATGGCTCAAGGCAACGAGTACTTTGTATATTACAACTTTTTGTTTTATCTTTTTGTCATTCCATTCACTTTCATCAAGCCGCTTTTTTTAGGCATAAAACTATACGGAGTAATTGCCGCATCACTTGGATTCACGGGACTTTACTGGTGTCTAAAGAAGTTAAGCGTGGCAATGCCTTTTTTTTGGACGGCAATTATCTTTAGCATAACCGGTCCGGTTCTTTTGATAAGATTCTTTATCTCCCGTCCTTTTACTCTGGCACCAGTGCTACTTTTACTGCTTCTGTATTTTCTTCATAAGAAAAGTTATTTTTGGGTATTCTTTATTAGTTTTATCTATCTATTTTGGCATAGCTCCACTTTCTTTTTTCCTCTTATTGTTATTTTTACTTATTTCATTTTTGAAAAATTTTATAGGGAAAAAGGAAATCTCAGTAACGTACTTGCCGGCATAGGAGGAGTGGCTATATCCCTTGGGTGTCTTTTTCTTTTTGCTCCCGGGTTTTTTTCTTACATGACCGATATCATTTTCGGCGTTTATACAGAAACCATCCTTGGTCACAGAGTATCTATCCCTGAAGGCAATGAACTTTACCCTGCAAACTTTTTTAATTTTATCAAGTCTAGCTCACTATTGGTCTGCGCCCTTATTATTACAGTTTCAGTATTTCTGTTCAGATATTTTTATTCAAAAATTAAAAATTCTTCCGATAACGATTTTGAGAGTTCTGATATGATAAAATCACGGCAAAGTATTTTAGGCGCAAGTTTTTTTCTTTCTATCTCTTTTTTTCTGGGTACAGTTGCCTTAAGCAGAAGGTTTGAAGATTTTTTTGTTTTTTTTAGCGCACTATTTATAGTGCTTTCTTTTGATGAGATTTTGGTTTTTTTTAGAATAGAAAGTAAAGTGATAAGTAAAGCATTTGTGGGAGGCCTCGTTGTCTCTTTTTTCTATCTTTTTGCAAGCAACATGCTTTCACTCCAAGAAATTATTTCTCGTGGAGCTTCCGTAGAAAATTTTCGACAGGCTGGTGAATGGCTTGATAAGAATGTTCCTTCAGGTAAAATCGTCTTTAACACGAGCTGGAACTGGTTCCCACAGCTTTATTATCATAGTCCAAGGCATAATTATGTTATAGGCTTGGAGCCGCGATTCCTATATGTACATGACGCAAACCTTTATTGGAAATGGTTTCATATAGGCAAAGATGGTTATGTATGCGAAAAAGAAGATTGCCCTCGTGTTGAAGCAATGAATAGATTAGCAAACCGAAAGGAATCATCTAAGAACATTTGGTACGAAAAAGAAGGCGAGGCAATAGCGAATGTTATAATAAATGATTTTCATTCATCGCATGTTGTAACAAATAATAGTTATGCCACTTTTAACACTATTTTGGATAATAGCGCTCGATTTGAAAAAGCTTTTTCAGGCAATAACGGGATTTATATATATAAAGTCAAATCATAATATATGATTAACGCATCAATAAAAATGGAAAAATTTCTTCAAGAATATAGATTCAAGGAAGCAAAGGGTAATTTGATAGGAGATGTGTTGGATTTTGGAGGCAATAAGGGTGAACTAAAAAGGTTTGTAAATGGAAAATATACCCTTATTAATTACGATCACTCACCGATGGAAGAAAAGACATTTGACACTATAGCAGTTCTTGCGGTTATAGAACATATTAACTTTGATGAGGTTTTCAAAATTTTTTCCACTTTCAAAAAAAAATTAAGGCCGAAAGGCAGGATAATTATCACTACTCCAACTAAAATTTCTTCCCCTATATTGGAGGTTCTCTCTTTCTTAGGTATTATTGAACGTGAGAATATTTTGGAGCACAAGCATTATTGGAGCAAAAAAGAGATCTACATGCTGGCTGAAAAAAATGGTTTTAAGATAAAAAAATATACTTTATTTCAATTTGTGTTTAATCAAATCGCTGTCTTTGAACATGATGACAAAGAAGATTAAACTATCAGTAATTATTCCTGCTTTCAATGAGGAAAATACAATTGAGGAAAGTGTTCGAAGGGTTTTTGATGTTGATTTACCTATTAATATAGAGAAAGAAGTTATTGTGGTTGATGATTGTTCTACTGATAGGACACTAGAGAATCTTACAAAACTAGCGGAAAAATTTTCTCTCAACATACTGAAACATAAGAGAAATCAAGGTAAAGGAGCATCAGTAATTGATGGGATTAAGTCATCAACCGGTGATGTTATTGTTATACAAGACGCTGATCTAGAATATGATCCAAAAGAATACCTATCGTTACTAGATCCAATCATTCGCGGAGATGCCGATGTGGTATACGGTTCGCGTTTTATGGGAGGCAAACCACATCGTGTATTGTACTTCTGGCATTCAATTGGCAATAGATTGCTTACCACATTTTCCAACATGATGACAAATCTTAATCTTACAGATATGGAGACTTGTTATAAAATGTTTACTAGGAAAGTGGCAGATGATATCAAAAATAAACTCAAGTCAAAGCGTTTCGGCATTGATCCGGAGATCACCGCGCGGGTAAAGAAATATTCGGTTTATGAAGTCGGCATTTCTTACAAAGGCCGAACTTACAAAGAAGGCAAAAAAATCGGATGGAAAGATGGAATTATAGTATTATTGTCAATCATACGGTTCAATCTTTTTCGCTAGTATCTGAGAGCTTACAGCTATTAGCTACAAGCTTTTAGCTTCAAGAAAATGAAAAAAAAACCAAACAAACAAAATAATTTTTCCAAGCTAACAGCTAAAAGCTACAAGCTAAAAGCTGCTACCGGGTTTACAATGATAGAGCTTTTGATGACGATTGCTATTATTGGCATTTTTTCTGGAGTGATTTTTGCAAGTTTGGATAAAAGCCGCGCTAAAAGCCGCGACGCAGTTAGAGTGGGAGATTTAAAAAGTTTATCTCTCGCGGCGGAACGATACTTCTCGGAATATTTCGAATTTCCTGCAGGCATATCAGATCTAGACCAGTATTTTACCGGTGGTGTTCCAAAAGATCCAAAAGGTGATTCGTATTTTTATGCGAAGTATGATATCAACGGAGCGCACAAGTATTGTTTTGGCGCCACCATAGAAACATCTATAGCTAGCCCATCCGAGCCGGATATATTAAAATGTTCATTTGAGGTCAACTATAAAATCGAAGGCCCGTAGTGTATAATTGAGCTATGGCTATTTTCTTTGGAGTCGTTGTTTTCATCTTCGGCGCGATAATCGGAAGCTTTCTTAATGTTGTTATTTTACGCTACAAAACCGGCAGGACCATAGGCGGAAGATCGTTTTGTTTTTCCTGCGGCAAGACGCTTAGGGTACTGGAGCTTGTTCCGATACTAAGTTTTCTAATACTTCGTGGTAAATGCGCTTCTTGTAAAAGCCGAGTGTCTTTGCAATATCCGCTCGTTGAGGCGCTTACAGGACTTATTTTTCTTCTGGTTTATCTCAAGTCTTTCTATCTTCTCCCCTTCTTGCCTTTCCCCCTTCTTAGCTTTTCTTTCTATTGTCTGGTGTTTTCAATACTGACTGTGGTCTCGGTTTACGATATTCGGCACAAAATCGTGCCTGATTTTCTGTCTTTTCTTTTTGGAACAGTTGCGTTAATTTGGCTTCTAGGAACTCATGACAGCCAATATTTCATATCAACACAAGGTATTTTTGATCTATTAGCCGGTCCTATTCTTTTTATTCCTTTTTTTCTTTTATGGTTTTTGTCTGATGGCAGGTGGATGGGACTAGGAGATGGCAAACTAGCGGTCGGCATCGGCTGGCTTTTGGGATTTACCAAAAGTGTTTCAGCTATCATACTTGGTTTCTGGATCGCAGCTGGAGTGAGTCTTTTAATGATTGGACTTCAAAGATTTTTTGTTCGCAACCTACCAAATCTTTCCAGCAAAACCGAAGTGCCGCTCGCTCCTTTTTTGGCATTAGGCGCTTTTCTGGCGTATTATTTTGAACTCGATCTTATGAGCCTGAACATTTTGCTGTTTGGCACAACATAAAAAGCTTCTAGCTTCTAGCTATTAGCTTAGAGCTTTTAGCTTCAAAATAATGAACAACAAAATAAACAAACAAAATAATTTCTCCAAGCTCCAAGCTAAAAGCTATAAGCTGGTAGCTGCTTTTAGCTTGATAGAGCTTATTGTCGCTGTCTCCATTATGATACTCATTACTTCTGTGGTTCTTTTCCGCCAGGCGAAATTTTCAAGCGATATTCTTATCAGTAATATGGCATATGCCGTTGCACTTTCAATTAGAGAAGCGGAAGTACTCGGCATCAGCTCAAGAGGCAGTTCCGCAGGCTCTCCAACTCCTTTTAAAGTGGGATATGGCGTGCACTTTAATCCGTTTTTAGCGAACGATAACCCGAACTCTTTTCTTAGCTTTGTTGCCCAGCCTGTTTCTGGTACTGATGGCCCCGGTGAAGACACGGAATTTTATTTCACATATACTAAATCATCATTGGAAGCGCCAAGCTCAATTTATCTAAATCAAGGGCAGAAGATACGTGATTATTGTGTGCATTCTTCAACATCTGGTGAATGGAAATGCTGGTCAGACCAAAGCGATTTAGCGATGAATATAGTATTCATAAAGCCGAATCCGGACGCGCATATTACAATCGGCACAGCAGTAGGAAGTGACATTAATAATTATTCACTTTTCTACGAAAATCCGGATTCGTATGATGCTGCAACTATTCTCGTAGAGTCGGCGCTCGGAGATAAATGCAGAACAATAAGCGTATCGGTATCGGGACAGATAGGAGTTGATTCAATTAATCCGGCTAATCCGTCAGGATGTCCTGCGGAGTAGGAGAGCTTACAGCTTGAAGCTTAATGCTTAGAGCTTAAATACAAGAAATGAAAACAGCAAAACAAAAAAAACAAAAAAAGCTTCAAGCCCTAAGCCCTAAGCTAAAAGCTACTAAGGGCTTCACTCTGATAGAAATCATGGTTGCCGTGTCTGTTTTTTCTCTGGTAATGGTTGTAGCAATTGGCGCAGTCTTGGCGATCGTTTCTGCAAATCGCAAAGCTCAAGCGTTAAATTCAGTCATCACAAATCTTAATTTTGCTATAGAAGGTATGGTGAGAGATCTTCGTACCGGCTTCAGTTATGATTGCGGGGGACCTGGAGATGGCGCTACTGATTGCCCGCATGGTACGCCAGGCAATCCAAATGTCGTTGACAGTATTGTGAGCTTTTATTCGGCGCAAACAGACGATACTGTAACATATGGTCTTTCAGGGGATAAGATATATAAGGATATAAATAGTGTTTCCTATAATTTGACAAGTGGCGATATTAAAGTTAGCGAACTTCATTTTTATGTAAGCGGTACAGAGTTTCCGTCTGCGTCTGATTACAACCAGCCAAGAATCTTGATAATAGTCAAAGGAAGTTTTATCGGTTTTGGAGCACCCACCGAATTTAAACTCCAATCAATGGTGTCGCAGAGAAAACTCGATATCTAAAGAAGCTTTACAGCAATACAAGCTTGTAAGCTTGTGAGGAAAATACAAAATGCAAAAATCAAAAAACAAAAAAAATGATTTCTCCAAGCTAACAGCTAACAGCTACAAGCTAAAAGCTACTGCTGGGTTCACTCTGATCGAAACTCTCGTTGCCATCGCAGTGCTAGTGCTTTCTGTAACTGCTCCACTTGAGATTGCCGCCAAGGCGCTCTTTTCCGCGTTCCATGCGCGCAACCAAATCACTGCTTATTATTTGGCCTCCGAAGCGATAGAGTATATAAAAAACGCGCGCGACACAACCTTTCTCAATGATGTTTTAAATGAGGCACGGCCGATACAAGACAATCAAGACTGGCTCCTAGGTCTGGAAAACTGCAAAAGGACATCTGGAGGCAATGAAGAGTGTTATATTGACACGACAGTTCCGTTTGATCCTTACGCTAGTGCTTTAAGTAATGAAGCGGTTAAATCTTGTCCAGCGGACATAGGCGGTGACGTGGTTTGTCCGAAGCTACAATATAATCCTGATACTGGACTTTGGGGTTATGATGCGATTGGCAATGTTACTCAAGCGCCTGAGACGAAATTTACAAGGAAAATTTATATTACTCCTCAAAGCAATAATGGAGGAAGCCAAGATGAGGTGCTGATAAAAGCCACAATAGAATGGGCCGGAGCGAATCCTCTGCAGGCCACACAGTCGTTTACTCTTGTTGGGTCAATGATGAATTGGGAGAGAAAATAGAAGAAGCTTTACAGCAATACAAGCTTGGAAGCTTGTCAGCAAAAAACAAGAAAAATGAAAACGGAAAAACAAAAAAAACTTACCAACTTAAAAACTTTTAAACTTAATCAAAGCTCTAAAGCTCGCAAGCTGACTAGCTCACAAGCTTCTGCCGGCTTTACTCTACTCTTCGCTTCTCTCATCGGTGCATTGGTCATTGCCGTCGGTTTAGCGATTTTAAACATTACTTTAAAGCAACTGACTTTAGCTTCTGCTGGCAAACAATCACAGCGAGCATTTTATTCTGCAGATTCCGGCATTGAGTGCGCATTATATCTTGACCGAGGAGCCGGCAATGTTAATTGTCCACTAGGCGTTTTTAGGACTCCTGCGCCCGATAGTCCAAGCGGGGCAACGATTTGCGGGATTGATTCGAGCGGGGCACTGCCATTAAATATAGAGTGTTTCGGAAAACATATCCTGGTCATTCCCTATGAAAACAGCAATTATGCCAAAACAGATCATTTCTATGTTGCCAATGATTCCACTCAAGGTGCATCTAGCGGTACGAACGCGGATATGTGTTTTGATGTTTATGTAACCAAGAAAATCGACGACCCGGGAATTTCTGGAGATGAATCAGAAACTGTCATAGAGTCCCGTGGATACAGCACTTGCACGGTTACAACCAATAAATTCGAGCGCGCTATAAGAACAGTCAATAAATAATATGGCATCTCGGGAAGCAATGGAACGGATAAAGAAACTCCGAGAGAGAATTGAGTATTATAGGAGGCAGTATCATGTCAGAGACATTTCGGAAATTTCCGATGAGGCATCGGACTCCTTGAAACATGAGCTCGAAGAGCTTGAAAAAAAGCACCCCGGACTTATCACTTCCGATTCACCGACACAGAGGGTGGCCGGAGGTGTGAAGGCGGAGCTTACAAAAGTGCGCCACAAGATAAAGCAATGGTCTTTGAACGATTGCTTTACGCCGGAGGAATTTTTGGAATTTGACGCCAGAGTGAAAAGATTTCTCAAAGCAAATTCTTCAAAAAATATTGCATATGTATGCGAGCACAAAATAGATGGGCTCAAAATTGTGATGGAATACAAAAAAGGGATTTTGGCTGTCGCCGCGACGCGCGGCGACGGCGCTGTGGGCGAAAATGTCACCCACAATATCCGTACCATTGAATCCGTTCCGCTCAAATTGTCGGAGCCGATAGATATCATCGTGGAAGGCGAAGTATGGATGAGAAAGAGCGTATTTCAGAAATTAAACAAAGAACGCAAGAAAAAGGGAGAGGAATTATTCGCAAATCCTAGAAACATTGCTGCTGGCTCTATACGCCAGCTTGACCCCGCCATTGCTGCCGCGCGGCATCTTGAGGTATTCGTCTATGATATTGCAGAAGTAGCCAGACCGATAAAGACGCAGTACGAAGAATTAAAATTCTTGCAGGAATTAGGATTTAAAGTAAACAAACATTTTCATCTTGCGAAAAATGCTGACGGAGTTGTTTCATATTGGAAAAAATGGGAGGAAAAAAAAGAAGGGGAGGATTATTTCTTTGACGGGGTAGTGGTAAAGGTAGACGACCAATCGCTCTATAGCGAGCTCGGATTCACAGGCAAAGCGCCACGATATGCCATAGCATTCAAATTCAAAGCAGAGCAGGTGACGACAGTGGTAGAAGACATAACGCTCCAAGTAGGACGCACCGGTGTCATCACGCCCGTGGCGCATCTAAAACCAGTGCTGGTCTACGGCTCCACCGTGTCGCGTGCTACTCTTCACAACGAAGAT
Source organism: Minisyncoccota bacterium (assembly GCA_036517135.1). Taxonomy (GTDB): domain Bacteria; phylum Patescibacteriota; class Minisyncoccia; order Phycocordibacterales; family CAIRYW01; genus JAQBQZ01. The sequence continues at coordinate 18,183 of DATDXX010000040.1, forward strand.
GAAATAAAGCGCCTTGATGTTCGTATTGGCGATACCGTGATTTTGCAGAAGGCGGGGGATGTGATTCCTGATATTGTAAAGGTGCTCAAGGATCTGCGAACGGGCAAAGAAAAATCCTTCGTAATGCCCAAAAAATGCCCTGTGTGCAAAAGCACTTTAGTCAAGAAATCTATCGGCTCACTTGGAGGACTTGGAGGTTCAACCTCCAAGTCCAGCGCCGCGTGGTATTGCGAGAACAAGAAATGCTCTGCTAAAGATAGGCGTCGGCTCTACTATTTCACCTCCAAAGCGGCTTTTGATATTGATGGCCTGGGACCCAAAATTATTGATTTGCTAGTGGATAATAATCTGGTGGCCGGCCGGCCGGATTTCTTCACTTTGAAAAAGGGCGACTTGCTTTCGCTCCCACGATTTGCAGAGAAGTCAGTAGATAATCTTTTAGCTTCCATTGAAAAGGCAAAAAACGTGGAGCTTTGGCGGCTCATCGTCTCGCTTTCCATCCCACAAGTGGGCGAAGAGACGGCGTATGATTTGGCGAATCATTTCGGCTCTGTAGGGAAATTGTCGCAAGCTTCATTTGAAGAGCTAGAGAAAATTGATGGAGTGGGAGGTGTGATTGCTCGAGAGATTGTGGCTTGGTTTGCTGATTCACATAACAAAAAGATGCTTTCTCATCTATTGCCGGAGCTTAAAGTAATTGCTCCAAAAATGCAAAAAAAGAATCTGCCTCTCGCTGGGAAAACATTTGTGCTCACTGGCACCATATCCATGGAGCGGGAAGAGGCCAAAAAGAAAATCAAATCCCTAGGCGGCGATGTATCGTCTTCTGTATCCAAGAACACTTCGTATGTAGTGGCGGGCGAAAGCCCCGGCTCAAAGCTTGACCGCGCCCGCGAGCTCGATATAAAAATATTGAGCGAAAAGGAGTTTTTGAAAGTCATCTAATAGTGGGGTATACTCATCATATGATTTCTAAAGAAGAAGTGGAAAAGCTGGCGGAGTTGGCGCGGCTGGCGCTTACGGAGGAAGAGAAGGCGAAATTTCAAAGCGAAATTGATGCTATTTTGGGATTTGTGGGCAAGGTGAAGGAAGCGGCCGAGGCCGCGCCGAGGCCGCAGTATGCCCCAACGAATGTTTTGAGAGAGGATATCGTTGTGCACAAAATGGGAGAATACGCAGAGGCGCTTTTGAATGCGTCTCCAGAGAGGGAAGGTGATTTTGTAAAAGTAAAAAGAATCTTAGAATGAAGATAATACGACACAAATTACGAATTGCCACGAATGACACTAATTTAGTTATTTTATTCGTAAATTCGCATGAATTAGTGGATTAGTGTCGCACTTTATGATTGATCTGAAAAATCTCACGATCGTCTCTGCTCATAAAGCTCTAGTAGAAGGTAAATTTTCTGCGCGAGAGCTTGCAGAGGCGTATTTGGAAAATATCAAAAAGAAGAATAAAGAGCTCAATGCATATCTTGAAGTATTTGACGATGTATTAGAGCAGGCAGATAAAGCAGATGCAAGGATAAAAGCGGGAGAAAAAGACAATTTGTTTTTAGGCATTCCGATTGCTATTAAAGACAATATCTTGATTGAAGGCAGGCGGGCGGGAGCGGCTTCAAAAATCCTTGAAGGATATGTAGCGCCTTGGAGCGCGACTGTGACGAAAAAATTGATTGAAAAGGGCGTTGTCATTTTGGGACGCACAAATATGGACGAATTTGCTATGGGCGGCTCTACAGAGAATTCTGCATACGGAGTAGTGAAAAATCCCTATGACATCTCAAGAGTAGCGGGCGGCTCCTCCGGCGGCTCCGCCGCCGTCATCAGTGCGGACATGGCGCTTTTTGCGCTCGGCTCTGACACAGGCGGCTCTATTCGCGAGCCGGCGGCGTTTTGTGGAGTAGTAGGGATGAAGCCATCATACGGCGCCGTTTCCCGCCATGGCCTTATAGCAATGGCGAGCTCTTTGGACCAGATAGGGCCATTCGCAAAAACGGTAGAAGACGCAGAAATAATTTTGAAAGAAATCGCTGGCATGGATATTTATGATGCGACTACAATAAAGCTTTTGGCTCCAAAGAAGCCCAAGAAAAAAATCGGCACCGTGCCAGCGCTTTTGGAGACGGAAGGATTGGACCCGGAGGTCAAACAAAATTTTAATGAAACGGTGGAAAAATTCAAAAAAGCTGGATATGAAATCGTCTCCATAGAGCTTCCACATATTGCATACTCTCTGCCTGTCTATTACATAATTTGCCCAGCAGAAGTGTCTTCCAATATGGCGCGTTTTGACGGTATGAGATATGGCTCGAAAATAAATGGGACCAATTTGCTTGGCGATTATATGAATACCCGAGGGCAACTGCTCGGGGCAGAAGTCAAAAGGCGCATAATGATAGGCACATTCGTTCTATCAAGCGGATATTATGATTCGTATTATGGCAAAGCGGGGATGGTGCGCGAGCTCATTAAAAAAGATTTTGAGAAAGCGTTTGAAAAAGTAGACGCTGTGCTCACTCCTACGACCCCAAGCCCGGCGTTTAAAATAGGCGAGAAATCTAACAACCCGCTAGAAATGTATCTTGCAGACATTTTTACCGTCACCGCGAATCTGGCCGGCATCCCTGCGATTTCAATTCCTTCAGGGCTTACGAAAGCTGGCCTGCCTCTGGGCATCCAGCTTATGGGGCCATACGGAGAGGACGGTGTCCTTTTTGAAATAGGGAA
>DATDXX010000041.1:0-38295 GCA_036517135.1 Minisyncoccota bacterium
TCATGCAATTGGGGGGAACTTTGGGAATTCACCGCTTCCGCCGTAGGCGGAAAGGGTTTTGAAAAAATTGACAGCGCGATTTTGGCTCCCGCAAAATCGCTCCGCTTTCTTAATTCCGAACAAGTTTCGTTTGGTGGACCCACCGGGGACCGAACCCGGGCTTCGTCCATGCCATGGACGCGTAATACCACTTTACTATGGGCCCTTGAACGGCTATTTTACAATAAAAAAAATTTAATGTAAGATGCTTGCTACTTATGTGTGAGCCCTTAGCGCCGACGCAAGGTCGGCGTCCCGACAGAATCGTCGGGACTTAGCATGGCTCAAGCATGAAAACAAATAACGGGCCCTTAGCTTAGCTGGTAGAGCGCCTCATTTGCAATGAGGAGGTCACCGGTTCGAATCCGGTAGGGTCCAAAACGGAAAATTTTATGCTCACAAATGATCCAATAAAAGAATTTGACAAGCTGGTGCGGGAGGCGCAGGAGTCGGCGAGGAAATACTCCGGGCCAATCAAGAGACGATATCCCTTTCTACTCACTCTCCTTTTGACTTTCGGCTTTCTCTCAATCGCTGTCGGCTTTCATCTGTGGGCAGAGACGATTCCGCTTTTTCATGAGCGTCCGGCTGTCCTCATACTTATCGGGATGTTTGTCCTTTTTCTCACAGGCACTCTCTACAAGGTCCTAAAGAAAGACCGTGAATAGGATTATGCCATTTCATGATAAGCGACTTGTGCTCGTGTAATGTCGCAGATAAAAAAAATAATTTAAAAAATACAACTATGCACAACTCCGAAAAAACCAAAGTAGAATATTGCAAGTTTTTAGACAGCAGAGATAGGAAAGGGAGAATCCGGATGGTGCCCATCGGGAAAGCCAAAAATACCATAAAAAAGCCCACATTGACCGGCTGGAAGGATTCCGTCACCGAAATCGCGCTTGAAAAGAGATACGCCAAGGGATTGGACGGCATTATGGACTACTCGCATGTGATTATCGTTTATTGGATGAGCCAGGAGAAGGAGTGCCACCTAAGGCACCGCCCTCAAGGTAGAAAAGATGTGCCGTACGGAGGCATCTTTTCTTGCCGCTGTCCGCAACGGCCAAACAGAATCGCGATTTCTACCGTGAAGCTCATTTCATGGAAAAGAAATAGCATACAAGTGAAAGGATTGGATATTGTAAACGGCACTCCTATTTTAGATATCAAGCCATACACCCCGCGGTATGACAGAGTGGTCAAAGCCAAAGTCCCTAAATGGGTCGGCCGACTAGTTTTTTAATACTGCCTAAGACAAAACTAGCACAGAGATGCGCGTCGCTTTGGATTTATCGCTTCAAAAAGTCCGCTTTAGAACTTTGGCGGTTAAATATTCAACTGGAGCAAAATTGTCCGTAAGTATAGGGTGCGCCGACAGATCAAAGTTCCCTGTGTTGATAAGGTGGTCTCGAAGTGAGCGAATGTTGGGATTAGGATTTTGAATGATCTCCGGAGAATTGAGGTCTATTTTTTTATCGCTGTTGTAGCCCACAAAAATAATGTTCTGCGCACCGGTCTGAAACGGAGACTGAATTGCGAATAAATAATTATTAGGGAAAACGCTTTGAAAAGTTTTCATCAGAGCCATGATGAGCGACTCTTCTTCGGTAGACAAATCTCCAATGAGATTGGCCATAAATATGCCGTCCTCTGATAGCTTTTCTTTCGCTATCGTAAAAAATTCCTTTGTCGTGAAGTGAGTTGGAATAGAGAAAAGCGAATAATACACGTCGCTGAATATGACATCGTACACTTTGTTGGAATTTTTTAGCAGGCGCCTGCCGTCCTCAATGTAATTGCTAAGTCTCGGATCGTCCTTGACCCCAAAATATTCTTTCCCCAGGTCAAATAATGATGGTTCTATTTCGGCGACATCCACCATTGCCTCCGGCAAGTCGCCTAAAAATGCCTTCGGTATGGAATACGCACCACCACCTATTACAAGGACATTGGAAGCATCTGGCTTGAAAATTTTGTAGACCGAATAATATTTAGTGTATTCGTAAACAAGATCGGTCGGATCAATTGAATCAAGAAACATTGCGCCAGAACTGCTTAGATCCTGCTTGAAAAATCTTGTCGGCCTTCCATTGTATAGACCGTCAAAAATAGTAATTTTTTCATAGACTCCGTCTTTGGTATATATAACGTCACCATAAGATTCCTTCGCAACAAAAAAAGCCAAAAGAGCCAAAATAACTATTGCAAACAAGAATTGAACTAAATGCTTTTTTGGAAAACCTAATATCAGAAGTGAAATAAATCCGAGTAAAAAGAGAACAGCGCCTGTGCCTATGAAAATGCGATCTATTCCAAACTGCGGTATTAGCACAAAACCCGCTAAGAGACTTCCTGCGATACTGCCAAGCGTTGACCAAAAAAATATCCTACCAGAAACACTCCCTACTCCCTCTATGGGAGATTGCAAACTTCTGAGCTTTACGGCGTAAGGCGACAGTGTGCCTAAAAACAATGCCGGGAAAAGAAAAAGTATGATGGATGTGATGAGAGGCCCCGCGGTAAACGAAAGACTTGCGCTCAAAACCGGAAGAATAACCACACCGAGAAAATGAAAAGCTAGGACAGCAAAACCGCTTGCAAGAATTATCCCAAAAAACCATTGAAGCGAGGGATGGCGATCCGCCAATTTTCCTCCCGAATAGTACCCGATGCTCAAAGCCGCAAGTATCACGCTTATAACGCTTGATACAGAAAAGATAGTGTTACCGTAGTGAGGTGAAAGAACACGGAGAGCAACGACTTCAACTATCAGAACGCATGCCCCTGTGATAAATACTGAAATAAGAAGCAAGTTTTGTTTTAGAAATTTGCCCATCCCGTTCGAAATAGGAAATGCAGGGCATTTCCGTTGTGATTACTTCTATTAATTTGTATGTAAATCTTTGTGTTCATAATGCTATTTTATAGAAAATCTTAACTGTGAGATTTCAAACGGGATAAATGTGATTATTGACAATACATAACTAGTTCTTCGTGAACCACACTATTTGAAACGATAACGCCTTTGAACGGTTTTGAATAATCAAGATTCTTACCTTCAAGTGAAGTAATTTTTCCACCTGCGCCTTTTAAAATAACATCTGCTGCTGCCATATCATGTGCGCCAATACCGCCCTCTACATAGCCGACAAACTTACCTTTAGCCACCAATAGAGCTTTGTAAACAGCTCCGCTAAAACTTGCCAAAGCTATTTTGTCATCAATGAATTTTTGCAGATATTTTGTTTTAAAAAACGACTTAACGCTGCTTGTTACCGCAATAATACCAGTTTTTAGATCTTTATTTGAAACCGAAATGACCTTATTGTTACAAAAACTTTTCTCTCCGATTATACCGGTATACATACGATCTAAAAATGGATCATAAGCTACTCCAACTACAGGTTTACCATCTACTGCAAGCGCTAGCGAAAACATGCAAGTAGGCGTGCCCCAAATGTAGGCTCTAGTTCCATCAATTGGATCACAAAGCCATTTTCGGCCCATTCCATATTCAGTGTTACTTTCTTCCTCGCCTATCACACCATCATCAGGAAATTCCACTGTTAGTCTCTTTATTACCAGAGAATTGATAAGCTTGTCAGCAATAGTTACCATAGAATTGTCTTCCTTTTTTTCTATTTCTTGTTCGCCATCAAAATACTTAAGCATTATTTGTCCTGCTTCTTTCGCAATGCTTACCGCAGTGTCCAACTCCTTTTTGAAATTACCCATTGATTTGTTTATTACTATAACATTCTGGTATTCTCAAGAATACCAGAATGTTGTTTTTGGATTTTAATTACATTTTATCTTTTGTTTAATGCAAGCTGAAGCAGATGGTCCAAAAGCTCGCTATATGATGAGCCGACAGCTTGAACTTCTTTTGGTAAAAGTGATGTTGGTGTAAGACCAGGGAGGGTGTTTATCTCCAAGCAGTATATCCCTCTTTTTGGATGGATTATAAAATCCGTGCGTGAATAATGTTTGGCATTGATAGCTTTATGGGCAAGCAACGCAATCCGTTGAATCTCAGCAGTTTCAGCTTTTGTGAAATTGCCTGGACAAATTTCTTCAGCGCCACTCTCGGTGCTGTATTTTGATTCATAATCAAAGAACACCTGGTGTTTCAACGGCACTATCTCAACTGTGAGAAGCGGATAATTATCGTGGCCTCGGAAATTATCCAAAACTCCGCATGTCGCTTCCCTACCTTTGATATATTCTTCTACTATAACTTTGTCGCTGAATTCAAACGCTTTTTTAAGTGCGTCCTTCATCTCGGGCAAGGTACGAACAATAGACACGCCGACGGATGAGCCACGATTATATGGCTTCACCACAGACGGCTGGATGAATGTGGTCCAAAGCTCGTGGGCAGTATTTTTGTCGTAATCCCTTCTATCTATCACCTTGTGCACAGGCATCTTGATACTGTGCTGACTAAAAACATTGCGTGTCAAAATTTTATTCAAGCCTAAAGCAGAAGCAAGCGAGCCTGAACCGGTAAAAGGCATGTGAAGATTTTCAAGAAGCGTTTGAATTGTGCCGTCCTCGCCGTATTCGCCGTGCATTGCGATGAATGCCACATCAGCTCTCCTCGGCAAGCTCTCCGGCTTTATAGGCAAACCCCCGATGTGCCACACGCCTTTCTTGTCTATAAACACATCTATACCAATATAATGCTCGGGCAAATTTTTCAAAACGCCGGCACCAGTATTGAGCGAGACCTCAAATTAGCTCGAAGGCCCTCCGCGCAATACCGCTACTTTTGTCTTGGATTTCATTCCGATATTATATCAGAAAGTTTTTGCGGCGTAATTTTTTGTGGTATGTGGTAGCGAAACGGTGCGCCTCGGCATTTGAAAGCAGGATTTCCTTTTTGTATTTGAGGCCTAACTCTTTATTCCCCAGCGCTCCTTTTGCTTTGTGCTTTTCGTCTTTGACCACAGAGACCACGGGAATGGTTATGCCTGCTTTCTTCAGCGCTGCACTAGCCGCATTTAATTGCGCCACTACTCCGTCTACAACAATGAGATCCGGCATCTGCCATTCAGGGTGATTGAGGCGACGCTCCAAGACCTCACGCAAAGCACCTGGGTCATTAGAAGCTTTGTATCCGCGGATTTTGAATTTACGATACGAGTTTTTGTCCGGTGCTCCATCTACAAGAGCCACCATCACCCCCACCATGTTGCTTCCTCCCATATGCGCGATATCGAAACTTTCTATCCGAAAGTTTCGAGCTTCTAGCTTAGAGCTGTTGGCTGTTAGAAAAGAATCGGATTTGATAAGAGAGATGTCTTGGATGTGGGTCAAGGCATGGATCTTGTCGCGAAGTATTTTGGCCGCTTCAAAATTATGCTCTTTTGCCAGAGCTTTCATGTCCTTCTTCAAATCCTTCGTAAGCGCTTTGATATTTCCTGAAAGAAAAAGCTTGATGCGACGGATTCTTATTGAGTAGCAATATTTATCCATAGCGCCAATGCAAACGCCGGGGCAGAGGCCGATGGAATAGTTGAAGCACGCTCTTTTAGAATTTAATTTGCACTTCTCGTCACGATAAGGGAAAATTTTCCGGATAATTTTGAGCGCCTCTTTTAGCTGAGCACCATTCGGAAATGGGCCATACACCTCCGCTAGGCCTTGTCTAGCGGAGATTAAATCCTTTTTGCGAATGGTCAAAACCTGCGGGAAATCTTCTTTTGTAATAACGACGCAGAGGAAGCTTTTATCGTCCTTTTCTCTGGTATTGTAAATTGGCTTAAATTTCTTTATCAAATCCGCTTCCAAGAGCAGGGCTTCAAGGACGGAATCCGTCTTTTTGAAATCAAGTGCGCGGGCCTCCTTTAGCATCTTTACCAATAGCGGCCCGCGCGTCTCTATCAAATCTTTACCAAAATAACTTTTGACGCGATCCTTGAGGGATGTCGCCTTGCCTATATAAATCGGCTTTTTCTGCTTATTCAGAAAGAAATACACTCCAGGTGTATCTGGCAAGTTGTGCACTTTTTTGTATTGCATATCGTCTAGAATAGGTGTAATCTCAATTTCGGTCAAACCCTTCATAAACCCATGAGTATCGTCGTTCTTTCAATTGTCGGTCTTGCTATGATTTATGGCAAGATGGTTCAAGGTCCCCACTTCTCGAAAGTCATTGACTGGAAACAAAAGGAAAACTGGTTCAAAGCCCATCCGCAATGAAAGCACTGACCAAAATCATCATGTTCGTTCCCACCGTCGTTATCGGTCTCTGGGCCTTGGTCCAAATACACCGAGAGTGGAAAGATTGGTGGAGCCGTCACCAGAGCGACAATCTATGAAGATTGCCGCATTTTTATTTCAAAACCTTTTTCAAATAATGCCCAGTGTAAGATTTGCTATTATTCGCTACCTCTTCGGGCGTGCCCTTTGCCACAAGGTTGCCTCCCCCGTCCCCGCCCTCGGGGCCGATGTCAATAATATAATCCGATGATTTGATGAGGTCCATATTGTGCTCTATGACCACCACGGTATTGCCGTGCTTCACAAGACGCTCCAGAATCTCTATCAATTTTTTGACATCTTCATAATGAAGCCCCACCGTCGGCTCATCCAAGAGATATATCGTCTTTTGGGTATGCGTCCTGTAGAGCTCGGAAGAAATTTTGACCCTCTGCGCTTCGCCTCCGGAAAGTGTCGTCGCGCTCTGACCTACTTCCAAATATCCGAGCCCTACTTCATTTAATGTGCCTAACCTGTCTGAAATAGCTGGGATGTCCTCAAAGAATGAAAGCGCCTCCTCCACCGTCATTTTCAAAATATCGTGGATGCTCTTTTTCTTGTATTTTATTTCAAGCGTCTCTTTCATAAATCTCTTGCCTCCGCACACGTCACAAGTCACATACACCGTCGGCAGGAAGTGCATCTCTACTTCTATCATTCCATTGCCTTCGCATGTCTCGCATCTGCCTCCCTTTCTGTTGAAGCTAAAGCGCCCCGGCCCCCATCCGCGCACTCTCGCCTCGGGCGTAGCCGCAAACAAATCTCTGATATGCGTCCATGCTCCCGTGTATGTGGCAGGATTGGAACGAGGGGTGCGCCCGATTGGCGACTGATCTATCAAAATTGTCCTACTCAAATATTCTGTGCCGGAGAATGACGCACAATTGTGTGTCGCTGCTGTTCTATATTTCCTCTCAAGCCGCGCTTGCAGATTTTTATGCAGTATTTCGTAGACGAAAGAGCTTTTTCCAGAGCCGGACACTCCCGTCACAACAACGAACTTGCCCAAAGGCACTTCTACATTCATATTTTTGATATTGTAAATTTTGCCTCCTGCGATTTTTATTTTACCTTTGTCCTGCGTGCGCCTCTCGTCTGGGATTTCTATCCACTTTTCCTCGCGTAGATATGAAAGTGTGAGAGAGCCGGAATCATTCTTCTTGGCAGTGATTAGGTCGTCCAAATATCCCGAAGCGACGATGTGCCCGCCATGCACCCCCGCGCCCGGCCCTATGTCTATAATAAAATCGGAGGAAAACATTGTGTCCTCATCGTGCTCTACCACTATTATGGTGTTCCCCAGGTCCCTTAGATGCAGAAGCGTTTTTATAAGCTTGTCGTTATCCCTGTGGTGTAGGCCTATTGTGGGCTCATCCAGCACATAGAGCGCCCCAACGAGCCCGCTTCCAAGCTGTGAAGCGAGGCGAATGCGCTGTGCTTCCCCGCCAGAAAGCGTGTTGGCTCGCCTATCAAGCGAAAGGTATTCAATGCCTACATTGACCATGAATTGCAATCTTGCCTGTATCTCCTTTACCACCACCTTTGATATCTCCTGCTCCTTTTCGCTCAAATGAAGCTCAGCGAAAAACTTTGTAGCATCTTTGATAGACATCGCAGTGAGATCCACGATATTCCTTTTACTCCCAAGATACACATGCAAAGCTTCAGGTCGCAGTCTCTTACCCTCGCAAACCTTACATGGCTCATAAACGAAAAATTCTCTTGTGCCCAAGCCATTACATTCTGGGCAAGCTCCGTATGGAGAGTTGAAGGAGAAGAGCCGCGGCTCTATCTCTGGATACGAGAATCCGTCATGCGGACACATAAATTTGGAGGAAATAAGGTGGCTGTCATCTGGCGTCTTTATGCGAAGCAATCCTTCTGATTCGTGGAGCGCGCGCTCTATAGCTTCATTCAAGCGCTCCTTGAATCCGGCACTATTCTCTTTGAGCTCGGAGAAATAAAATTCGTCCACAAGCACATCGATGCTGTGCTTTTTGTGCTTTGAAAGGTCTATACGTTCGCGCAATTTATATTCCTTGCCGTCCACCATCACATGCTCGAATCCCTTGCCCAAAAGATCATAAAGAAGCTGATAGTATTCGCCCTTTCTGCCAACAACTATCGGAGAATAAATTTGGAATCGCAAATCGCTTACTTTCACTCCCATCACCTTCTTCGCCTTAGAATCATCAATGTGCTCCACCGTGTGCAGAATCGTCTCAAATATTTCTTCTTTTGAGAGCCGTTTTATTTCCCTATCGCAGATAAGGCAGTGCGGCTTGCCGATGCGCGCAAATAGAATGCGCAGGTAGTCATAAATTTCCGTAATAGTGGCCACTGTGGAGCGAGGATTATTTGAACGGCTCTTCTGGTCAATAGATATCGCAGGCGACAATCCTTGTATCTCATCCACATCTGGCTTTTGCATCTGGCGCAAAAATTGCCGCGCATAGCTTGAAAGCGATTCTACATATCTACGCTGACCTTCGGCGAATATTGTATCAAAAGCAAAAGAAGATTTGCCAGAGCCCGAGAGCCCCGTCACCGCTATCATCTTATTCCTAGGCATCTCCACCGTAATGTTCTTCAAATTGTGCGTCCGTGCCCCCTTGACCACAATCTTTTCTACATCTTTATCCAGCTTTTTGACATGTTTATGCATCTGTTTTTTTCTTTGGACCAGCTATTATAGCAGAAATTATAGAGATTGACAAAAGCATACAATTATGCAAAATCAGAGTTCTATGACTGTCCTTTTTGTGCTATATGACGGAGTTCGGAGCCTGAAAAAATATGCCGAAACTACCATCTTCCCTGATATTGGAGAAGAATATGAGATTGGTGGAATATACGATCTTCTTGTTGCTGATACTTCCCGAGCTGATTCAAAAATCTTTCTGGATACCGGCAACGGTAATGGTCGCGCACTTAATGCGAACGAACTTGCCTTTTTGGAAAATGACGGCTGGTCTCCAGCCTAAAATGTATGGCCCTGGCATATCAATCAGGGCTTTTTTTTATTTCTTCTTTTTCTTCGGAGCAAATTTAGTAAGTGAAGGTTTTACACCATGGTGTAGAATCTTTACACTAACATCAGGACATACTATAATTGCCGCATGTCAATCGTTGGAGATATTTTTGATGAGTTGTGGAATAAAAGGTTCTACTATAAAGGTATACCTGTGAATTTTTTTGGAATCCCACGATTCAGAAGATATAATCATAATTCCTTAAAAACTACATTGAGCCAGCTAAAGCGGCACAGATTTATTGAAAAAGATGAGCGTGGCTGGTCCTTGACTCGTAGGGGCAGAGATCGTATGAAGACCGCGTATGTCTTTTTTAAAAAATTTGTATCGCCCTTTGAGAAAAATAGTCCACGAAATTTGCTGTTTATGTTTGATGTCCCCCATGAGAAAAGGCAGCATAGAGATTGGCTTCGTCGTCAGCTACGAGAATATGATTATATCATGGTCCAAAAGAGCGTTTGGGTAGGACCGTCGCCCCTGCCAGAGGAGTTTCGAGATTACATAAAAACAATCAAGATAAAGGGCTGCATAAAAACTTTTCGACTTGCTAAAGGTTATAACGGAGATAGGAGTTAAGATTTGGCACCATGGTGTAGATTATTAATATTATTTGAAGCTCAACTTCCTTTCTTTGTTTTCGGAGCAAATGAACCGATTGGAACCCCTGATTTCTCTACCAGAGCTTGGATTTCGTCGCGGAGGATTGCTGCTGTCTCAAAGTCAAGCTCTTTGACAGCAGCGTTCATTTGCTTCCCCTTTTCTTTAATGAACTTCTGGGGATTCTTTTCAAACATTGCATTGTCTATCAAAAGTAAGTTGCTGATAGTTTTCTTGTGTTCGGATTGAATTGTTTCGGTAATGTCTTTGATAGCTTTCATTATCGTCTTTGGAGTAATGCCATGCTTTTCGTTGTATTCCATTTGGATTTTCCTACGGCGGTTCGTCTCACTTAGCGCATACTTAATGGACTTTGTCATATGGTCTGCATATAGAATCACCCTGCCTTCAATATTTCTTGCGGCTCGGCCGATGATTTGGATAAGGGATGTCTCGGAGCGAAGGAATCCTTCTTTGTCTGCATCCAAAATGCCGATGAGCGCTACTTCCGGCAGATCTAATCCTTCTCGAAGAAGATTGACTCCCACCATCACATCAAATTTGCCTTTGCGAAATTCCGTTAAAATTTGAATCCTATCTAGCGTCTGAATATCGCTATGCAGATACTCGGCTTTTATTTTCTTCTCCTTCAAGAATTCTGACAGATCTTCTGCCATCTTCTTCGTAAGCGTCGTCGCTATCACACGAAATCCTGCCTTGATTGTTTTCTCTGCTTCCTCTATGAAATCTTTTATCTGCCCGGGATATGCACTTGGAGGTTCAACCTCCTCTAGTGACTTGGAGGTTGAACCTCCAAGTGCAGTCACTGGCCTTACCACAATTACAGGGTCTATAAGCCCGGTCGGACGGATGACTTGCTCAACGATTTGCTCGCTATTTTCTCTTTCAAGTTTGGATGGCGTAGCTGATGTGTAAATTACTTGTCCTACTCGTTCTTCAAACTCCTCAAATTTAAGAGGTCTGTTGTCCTTCGCGCTCGGAAGACGAAAGCCGTACTCCACCAGATTCTGCTTGCGCGAGGCGTCACCAGCATACATACCGCCAATTTGAGGCACTGTCACATGGGATTCGTCTATCACGGTCAGGAAGTCAACCGTGCCGTCCTTTTTCTTCGGAAAATACGAAAGCAAAGAATCCGGCGGCTCGCCTTCTGCCTTGCCTGAAAAATGCCTAGAATAATTCTCTATGCCGTTGCAATATCCTATCTCGCGGATAAGAGCCAAATCATAATTCGTCCGCCGCTTGAGGCGCTCCGCCTCAAGCGGCTTGTTTTCTTTCTCTAATTCTTTTAGCCGATTCTTAAGCTCTTCTTTGATGCTCTGTATCGCTTTATTCTTTGCTTCCTCATCTGTAATAAAATGCTTCGCGGGGAAAAGGAAAAGGACTTTCATTTTTTCCAGAATTTCTCGCGTCACCGCATCTACTTTCTGGATTTTCTCTATCTTGTCTCCCTTGAAATCAATTTTATAAATTACTCTCTCTGAAACCGGCATTATCTCTACAGTATTACCGAGCGCGCGGAATTGCCCAGGGCTCAAATCAGTCGTTGTGCGCTCAAAATGAATACCTACAAATTTGCGCGCCAAATCATTTCTCGCGACATTTTGTCCTACTTCAATTCGCAGATTCACTTTCTCGTACTCTACAGGAGAGCCCAAGCCATAAATACAAGACACAGATGCGACGATAATCACATCATTGCGCGTCAGAAGCGCTTGCGTAGAAGCATGGCGCAAGCGCTCGATTTCTTCATTTATCATTGCTTCCTTTTCTATGTATGTATCGCTGTGCGCGATATATGCCTCCGGCTGGTAATAATCGTAATACGAGACGAAATAATGCACAGCGTTCTCCGGGAAAAATTCGCGATACTCCTGCGCCAATTGCGCAGCCAAGGTCTTATTGTGCGCTATCACAAGAGTGGGCTTGCCGATATTTTTTATTACATTGGCGATTGTAAATGTCTTGCCGCTTCCTGTCACACCAAGAAGCGTCTGCTTTCGCATCCCTTTTCTGACACCTTCCGTCAGCGCCTCTATCGCCTTCGGCTGGTCGCCCGCCGGCTTGAATTCACTTTTTAGCTTGAACTGTTTCAGTTTTTGGCCCATTGAACCACTCATTTTAACATAAAAATAGCGTCCTGCCATAGGCGCGGACGCTTGAAAGAGCTATTTTTTCTTTTCCGGCATTTCTGCCTCGAGCGTGATGCTGATACCTAATGTAGGTGTAATCTTTTCAAAAGACACACCTGGAAATTCTTTTGATATCCATTGCAGAAGTTGCAGCAGATTCCAATCTTTTTCCTTCACATCACAGTAGTAGATGGTGATTTTCTTTTTCATAAGCACTGAACTACGAGGATTGGACCATCCCATCCAAGATAGACTTTCTCGGCGTCGTATTCCGCATGCCAAGGGAAGAAAAAGTGCTCCACTAATAAGATAAGGGTCTTGAGACAAAGCTGGGAGACAACTCGTACCTCAAAGTAATGTTTGGGATTGCCGTTGTGAAGCAATACCTCATCATCTCGTGAGATATCGGGAAAATGATATCCGTTTTGTCGCAGAGCAATGCCAAATCCAAGATCAGTCGGATAAATGGCAATGTCATTTTCATCTTTTCCGTGTGTTCCAGCATCTTGTAGCAAAGCACCAAGAGTACGCGTGTGTTTTTGCATAAAGAACAATTCTAGTGTTTGGTCGAAGCTATAACAAAACGAGCCCCAAAGTTTTGCTTGAGAGCTCGTTTTTGGTGTCAATTATAAGTAGTTAACAACAAAGACCAGATCTCAAGCAATGAGAATCTTTTGAAAGGGTCTTAATTGTCGACATAAACGTCATGAGGCAATTATAGCATAGTAAATTATTTTACAATCAAAAATGTGAATATCTACAAAAAGCAGTGTTTTGCATATGCAAAACACTGCGACAAACCTTTCAGCTATCAGCTTGAAGGAAGTGAATCCCGACGCACCTTCTTTGCGTCGCAAAGAGAATCTTTACGCACTTTTTCCGCGACGGGAGGAGAATACCATCTCCCTGTCTTTTCAACGAAGACAACAACTTCCCAGCTGCGATGCTCGTTGAGACGAGCAAATCCATATTCCCCGTCCTTTGGTTTTTCGGTTGACTCTTCGTCCTGTGGTTTTTCGATGGGTTTTTCGTCGCCCATCGAGCGATAGACGCTCTTGCTGTCAAATGACCGGATAGTGTTCATGGTGGTGTGAGGTTTGTTCAAAGAACACTTTTGTCTTGTTAGACAAAATCGGCCCTCCGGTGTGAGGGCTCGTGTCTTCTGCTATTCACTAAAGCAAGAGATACCAACCCTAACACCCACCTCCAGAGTGTGTGATACAAAGTGCCACTGCCGTGAATTTCCAGATTTTCATTGTGTGCTTATTGTATCATACTTTTTACTTCATGCCATAATACTCCGTCAAAAATCGCTTCTTGTATGCCTCAAAATCGCCGGAAAGTATTGATTTCCTTATGTTTTTGAGCATTTGGACAATAAAATACACATTGTGAATAGACGCCAATGTGTTTGCCAAAATCTCTTTGGAATAAAAAAGGTGCGATAAATACGCTTTTGTGAAATTCTTACAAGTGTAGCATTCGCACCCGGCATCAACCGGCGAAAAATCCTCTCTGTATTTTGCATTGTAAATATTTATCCTGCCATCCTTGGTACAAAGCGCGCCGTTTCTGGCATTCCTTGTCGGCGCCACGCAATCAAAAAGATCACAGCCGTTCTCCACCCCTGCAAAAATATCCGACGGCTCCCCGATGCCGAAAAGATGCCTCGGCTTATCTTCCGGCAGAATTTCATTGACCCATCGTACAGCTGTGCCAATATCCTCTTTTGAGAATGAACCGCCAATGCCGAATCCGTCAAACGGAAGCGATGCAATTTCCTTTGCCGCAATTTTCCTCAAATCCTCATACTTGCCTCCCTGCACCACTCCGAATAAAGCTTGATTTTCTGCATTCGGTTTTGATTTATGGTAATCAATACAGCGTTTCGCCCATTTGTGCGTTCTTTCTAGCGCTTCCTTTTGGTACTCATAGCTCGCATGGGGCGATGTGCACTCGTCGAAAGCGAAAATAATGTCCGCGCCGAGATTGTGCTGTATCTCTATTGATTTCTCCGGCGTCAAATATTCATTATGCCCATCTATGTATGATTTGAAATATACTCCGTCATCCGTGATTTTCGCCACCGGCTCCGGCCTTTCTTTGTCAGCAATATTTTCTTTTTGCTCTTCTAAAATTTCCTTGTGCGAAGTAATTTTGGTAATGCCTTTACCGAACGCTTCCCCAAGAGAGAACACCTGGAATCCTCCGGAATCCGTCATCATAGGCCCCTGCCAGCCGGCAAATTTGTGAAGCCCTCCTGCTTTCCTTATGACCTCGCTTCCGGGACGCAAGTGGAGGTGATAAGTATTTGCAAGCATCACTTCGACGCTTATCGCCTTTAGCTCTTCGGGGGTAATGGCTTTGACCGTCGCCTTGGTGCCCACTACTGCAAAAGCGGGCGTCTCTATGTTGCCGTGCGGGGTGTGGACGATGCCGGCGCGCAGCAATTTATTTTCCTTGGCGCCAGCTTTTTTCTCAATCGTAAATTTTATCGGAGAATCCATTTACGCCCGCGAGTAAATCTCTAACGCTTCAATTTCAAAAATTAAAGTGCTATTCGGAGGGATCGCGAATCCGCCTCGCCCATCAGGCACCGCTCTATCGCCATAACCCATAGCGGGCGGGATCGTAAGTTTTCTTTTTTCGCCAATTTTTATACCGAGAAGTCCTTCTTCCCATCCCTGTATAACTTGCCCCTCGCCGATAGTCACTGGAAACGGCTTGCCTCTTTTGTATGAATTATCAAACTCACTTCCATCAGAAAGAGTTCCTATATAATTCACCAGGACCTCGTCGCCTAACTTGGCTCCGATTCCTGTCCCTTGCTTTTTTATTTCTATTTTTATGTCGTTTGCCACAATATCTTTTTTAGCGCTACTAAAATATGCATATCCGTAAATAAGTAAAACCACAATTCCTGCGGTCGCGAGAATTGTCATAATAACACTGAGGTAATTGCCTAATGTTGGTTCGGATGTCATAAAAAACATTGTAGCACGAAATAAATTTATCCAGCACCAATTTTGTAGAACAAGATAAAGTTGATATCTGTAAGTATGAAATAAATATCACAAAAATCTCAGCGTATCTATTCGGTGAAATTGGTGCTGGATAAAAAAAGTCCGTCACTTCATAGTGGCGGACTATACTTCCATCAACTGGGTCCTAGCTATTGCCAAGATCATTGCGCGTGCTTTTTTGATACATTCTTCGTATTCGTTTTCTGGCACAGAATCAGCGACGATTCCGGCTCCTGCCTGCACATACGCAGTCCCGTTCTTAAGAACAACAGTGCGAAGCGCAATGCAAGAATCCATATTACCGTCGAATCCGAAATAGCCGACAGCACCAGAGTAAGCACCTCGCTTGTTGCCCTCAAAATCTCGGATAATCTGCATTGCCCGAATTTTTGGAGCGCCGGATACAGTGCCTGCCGGAAATGACAGACGCATGACATCGTAGGCATCGAACTCCGGTCGGAGCTTTGCCACTACATTTGAGACGATGTGCATAACCCGGCTGAAACGCTCAATCTCAAACATTTGGGTAACTTTGACAGAACCGAATTCAGCTATCCTGCCAATGTCATTGCGAGCCAAGTCAACAAGCATGACGTGTTCAGCGCGTTCTTTCGGATCGGCTAGAAGTTCCCGCTCGAGATTCAGATCTTCTTCCGGGGTTCTTCCTCTCCCTCGCGTTCCCGCGATGGGACGAATGTTTACCCGTCCATTGATAGCTTTCACGTTTACTTCCGGAGAGCTACCGACAAGCGACAACTCATTCCCAAATTCAATACAAAACATGTAGGGAGATGGATTCTCCATCCACAAGGAACGGTAAAGTTCCAACGGGTCTCTTGTATACGGAGTTGAGAGCCTTTGAGAGAGAACTACCTGGAAAATGTCACCGGCATTTATGAACTCTTTTACACGAGCGACCATTTCACAGAAGCGCTCTTTGGTTGTGTTGCTATTGATCTGAATTTCCGGAGCATTGGAAGCCAAATCGATCATCGGCAAGTAAGTCGGTGCGCCTAGGAAAAAGCGTGTCTGATCGATCTTTTCGTAAGCATTAGCATATGCCTCTTCTGCATTTCCGTTCCTGATACAGGAATTGTAAATGATATGAAGGCGTCTGGTCAGATGATCAAACACAATCACCTCCTTTGCGATCATGTAGATCATCTCGGGAATATTGAGTTCGTCTTTTTCCGCGGCCTCAAGCATTGTTGGCTCGAAAAACCTCACCACATCGTAGCCCATGTAGCCGACTGCTCCGCCAGAAAATTCCGGTAGTCCCGGAACTGACACATAATTGAATTGTGCCATAAATGCCTTAAGCTCGTCGAGCGGCGTTCTTTCTGTTTGAAACGTTCGGGTGCGGCCGTTTTCTGTGATAGTTATCGTTCGACCATTGCTGCGGAAAATCGCATACGGCGATCTTCCGACAAAGGAGTATCGTCCGATCTGCCCAGTCCTTTCGGCTGATTCAAGAAGAAATGAATATCCTCCCTTTAGGCGCAGATTGCTGTATGCTGTAATAGGGGTCACGGCATCCATGCTGACGATGGTAGAGACTGATATCAGATTGCCTTGTTTTGCTAGTTCGAAGAATTGCTCACGTGTCGGGATAGTGTTCATGTTGTATAGGCTGGTTTGTTGATGTTAAAGATCATTGCGGTTTAAAAAAGAAAAAAACTTCTCGTCTCTTCTTGCGATAAATCACAAAAAGGGACGAAAAGTTTCGTGGTGCCACCCTAATTCAGCAAAACCCAAGTTTTGCCCTTACCAGCTTTATGCACTTTCGTGCCAACACTAGCTTACTCTGTTACGGGAACTCCCGGATTTCCACGCTGAATTGCTTCATTACAGAAATCATCCTGCCTATTTGCATAGGCGATTCAAGGCCCAATCCCACAGAGCTTGCGCTCGCGAGACCTTGAGGATATTTGTTTACCTTCTATTATTATACACCCAATTCAAACTAACTCAACTTGACTTATCCACAGCATACTAGTATACTAGAACGGTGAGAATGAGAAATAATAGATTCGAAAAACTTATCGAAAAATGGGAAAACAGGAAAATATCTGATGCTGATTTTTTGGCAGAATTTATTTTAAAATTTGAAAGTAAAAAAGAGATGCTTGATATGCTCTATAGCCTCTTCACTCGAACAGAAAGAAGAATGTTGGCGACAAGGCTCTTAATAGTAAAAAAATTAAAAGAGGGTCGCTCGCAGCATGAAGTTTCAAGCTCTCTTCATGTGGGTGTTGCAACTGTAAATCGCGGTGCTTTGGAAATAGAAAAAGAAAGATTTAAATTTATCTAGATCGCCCTGCCAAAAATTGCATGCACTTTTTGTAGAATCTTTTTTCGAGAATTGCCATACCAAGATGCCCGCCTATCTTGGCCAGCATGAGTTTTGCGCCAGTTTTACCAATGAACGGCTTTAAGGGTTTCCATAACACAATATCATCGTCCTTTGCGTGAAATATGAGGCATTTGCTTCCGTCGACCTTTTCTGTTTCAGTTGAGGGATTATAAAGTTTGCCTTGCTTGATCTTCTTCCAACCGTCTTTAGCAATAACATACGCGCGCCCAAATGCCTTTTTAAGAAATGGGGCTAGCCGTTCAATTGATTCAGTAGTATTTTTCTGGTCCTGCCAATCAATGACAGGTGAAAAGCAAATAACCTTTTTAACTTCTTTTAATTTGGAATTGAGAAGCGCCGCCGGCCCGCCAAAGCTGGAGCCGATTAGATATACTTTCGGATTCCCTATCTTGAAGTTTTTGTTACCCCAAAATTCCTTAAATCCTTTCGGCAATTCGGAAATTATATCTCTGATATCCTTCGTGGGAGAATATTTAAACATAACGCCCTCACTCTCCCAGCTTCCACGGTATCGCGGGAGAAACACCCAATATCCCCTTTTTGCAAAGAATTCCATCACATCCTGTTTTTTAGGGACAGAAGGCATTCCAGAACAAAGGATCATTACTTTGTTTGACTTCTTTGCCGGCACCGAAAATTCGCTTATAATCTCTCCTTTGAATTTTGTTCTGTATATTTCCATAATTACTTCAAAAGAATAGCACGAGCAGGAGCTCCTTCAAGACCGATGAATTTCAAAGGAAGGCAAATAAGTTTGTAGATGCCGACTGGTACATCTTTTAGGTTAATACCTTCAATTATCGGAATATTTTTTGACAGTAGCGATGTGTGTGAGCGGTTATCTTTGCTTCCACGCTTTTTGACTGAAATATAGTCAATGCCAAAAAGTGTTATACCGAGTTCGCCGAGATAGTCAGCTGCATCCCCGTCAAGATAAATATAATCGCCATAAAATTTTTCAAATCCTCTTTCTGAATTTGAAGTTTTCGCTAGAATTCTCTCTCCTTTTTTGATATTTTCTCTTTTTATATCATCTAGAGTTATTGCTTCTTTTGAAGAAGTAAAGTTAATTACTCTGCAAGGACCAAAAAAAGTTTCAAGAGGAATGGTGTCAACTGTCGCTCCTCCAATGATCGTATGAAGCGGAGCATCAACATGTGTGCCGGAATGGCTTCCCATTATAATTTTTGAGAGGTGGCTTGAACTCTCTGGCATCTGTGCATGCGTTTCAAGCGTTACAGAAGCGTTTCCTGGATAAATTATAGTGTGGTTATTAAGTGGTAAAGAAATGTCAATTATTTTTTGCATCGCATTATTTTTTAGTTTCGTCTGTTGAATGACCGCCAAACTGATTGCGAAGCGCGGTCAAGACTTGTCCAGTATAACTAGGATTATCTTGCGAATCTATCCTGAATTGAAGCGATTTTTCAATTATCGGGACAGGAACGCCGAATTTCTTGGCGGTTTCTATGGTCCACTGGCCTTCGCCGCTGTGCGTTACTTTGCCTGAAATACCATCTAAGTTTGCGCCGAATTTTTGATAAGCTTCCTTCAGCCATTCAATAAGCCGAGACTCAACAACTGTGCGGTTGTTATAAACTTTAGATACTTCTTTCAAATCCAAATTAAACGGAGAATTCCTTAATACTGCAAATCCTTCCGCTATCGCCTGCATCATTCCGTACTCAATGCCGTTATGGACCATTTTAACGAAATGTCCTGCACCCGCATTACCCATATAATGAGTGGCATTCGGAGCAGATAAATCTTCAAACAGAGTTTTACATTTTTCAAATAATTCCTTTTTACCGCCAACCATTATTGAGGCACCATTTCTTGCTCCACTTGGTCCGCCCGAAACTCCCACGTCAAGAAAATTAATTTTTTTATTTTCTAATTCTTTTGCCCGGCGAACCGTTTCTTCCCAAAAACAATTACCTCCATCAATTACTGTATCTCCTGCACTAAGATAAGGCACAAGCTCAGAAAGTACTGCATCAACTGCGTTATGAGAAACCATGAGCCAGACTGTCCGCGAGATTTCAAGCGAAGCAACCAACTCTTTTATTGAATACGCTCCCTTTGCTCCCTTTTTTTCAATTTCTTTTACAGGTTCAGGGCTTCTGTTGTACGCAATTACTTCGTATCCCTTTTCTAAAAGCCGTTCCACCATACCACGCCCCATTTTGCCGAGACCGATGTAGCCAAGCTGTATATTTTTTTGCATGTTATTCTTTTACAATGGCACTGGCTTTTTTAGTTTCCCATAATTGAACTTTTGTCACAGGAAGTCCTGCTAATTTTATTCTCCTAAATATCTCCGCTGCTAAAAGTTCTGCAGTAGTCGAAAAAGAAACCATATCATTTAAAAATTGATGATCCCATTTTTCTATTATTTCTTTTTCCACAATATCTGCTAGATGGGCAAAATCCATAACCATACCTTCCGAGCTTCCGCTTGTGACTATCGAACCGCTAATTGTCACTTCAAAAAGATATGAGTGGCCGTGGAGCCGTGCGCATTTTCCTTTATGATTTGGTAATTGGTGTGCAGCTTCAAAATTAAAACGTTTTGTAATGCTTGTGGTCATGATATTTATAGATATTTATGTGATTGTTTGCCCTTAGCATACAACTTTAAGGGTGCCCTGCGAAGTGTCTGGATGACCTCCTCGGCAATACGCCATTCTTCTCTCGCTTCTTCATAAGAAACAAAAAGCGAACTATCGCCTGATACAGCACTAAGTAATAATTTGGCATGAGAAGTTAAGGATCCCTCCTTTCTTTGATTGAAATCAAAACGAATTGGCGGTAAATTTTGATAGTTTATGACAACCTCTGCATCTGACTTCCTAAATCCTTTACCTGCCTCAAGAAAAAGTGGCACATTGGCAAATGTCTTGCCTTTGCTTACAAACCTAGCCTTAAAATAAGTTTCTGTCTGACTTTGCGGATTAACGCCTGCTTCTTTTAAATAGCTGTCATATTGGGCTATTACAACCTCCTTTGCGGAATAAAGTTTTCTAAAAATCTGAAGTTTTGTTTCTCCTGTAATTTTTCCCATTACGGTTGCAAGCATTTGGAGAGTGTGATTTTGCCCTACATCCAAGAATGCCCCAAGCGAGTCGTAAAAAGCACCTCTTTTGCCGACAGTCTGACTTTCAATAATTCTCGCATCAATACCTAGAAGTTTTTTATTCTGAGGAAGCACTGCAGATGCTATATTTTGCATCGCGTCTTTCGCAGTATAATGATCTATTCTTAGAACTTGATTTTCAGTTACAAAACCCGAAAGCAGAACATTTAATTCTTGCGCCTCTTTTAGGCTTCGTCCAAAAGGCTTTTCGATCAAAATCCTGTCTTCGCCACTCATAAAATGGCAGTCTCTAATGTAGGCAATGGTAGTCTTGTAAAAGCTGGGCGGAACTGAAAGAAAAAACATTTTCCTAGCTTTGCTTCCCGATTCCGAATCTCGTTTTTGTAATAATCGACTCAGTCCCTCATGGGAGGCAGTATCATTTATATCTCCTACAAAAAAATCAAAGTGTTGTAAAAATTCCTGTGTTGTTTTCTTGCTTTCCGTTTTTGCAAACGCATCAATAGTTTCTGTTATAAATTTGTCAAAGTCACTACGTTTCCAGTTTTTTCGAAGGAATCCAATTACCTCCCATTTGCAGGGAAAGAGCTTTTTGGCATGAAGTTCAAAAAAGGCGGGAATGATCTTCTGGCGAGCCAAATCTCCCGTTATCCCGAAAATTATGAAGGTAACACTTTTCTTTTCCATTCTAATACTATAAACTAAAAGCCATGAATGGGGTAGTAGAAAATAATTTGCAGTTTTGGCAAAATGATCAAATCACGGAAACTTAGGTCAACTTTGCTGATAATATATTAGAATTTTTATTTAACATTATTTTTCACTACTCCATGAATATTCATCCTTTAATAGTTCATTTCCCTGTTGCGCTACTTTTTATCTATAGCATATTGGAAATTGCGCGTTTTAAGCTGATAAAAAACATTGCTCAGATTTTCTATATTAAGGCATCTTTTGTTATCATCGGTGCGGTTATGTCATACGCCGCCTTTATTACTGGAAATATAGCAAAGGGTTTAGTACCCTCGTCAGGCATAAACAATATTCTCCTATCGCACGAACGATTTGCAAAACTGACTATTTTCATATTTTCAGTCGCCGCAATTGGATATCTTATCAGATGGACCTTGGAGATTTCCTTTGAAAAGATTCCGCAAAATTTCAGAAATTTCCTGACTTCTATAAGCAATGTGATTCTTTCTCCTTTTGTTTCAGTCGCTTTGGCTCTTATGGGACTTATTACCCTAAGTATCACCGGAATTCTTGGTGGAACGATGGTTTATGGACCGACGACAGATCCTTTTGCAGGATTTCTCTACCCATTTTTTAAATAACTATATTTTTTTGACAAAACTATCCTTTAGTGTAAATTGATTGTGGCTTTTAGCCCTTTGATGAAAACTGAAACCAAGTCCTCTTTTGAGGCCAATTAAATGCAACCATCTAAAACACCGCTAAAGGATCCCGGTAAAGTCGCTGACTTCATCCTTTTCAGCCAGCGCGAGTTTTTGCTGAATCTAAGCAAGGAATTGTCGAGTGGGAATGTTTCCTTCAGGCAATTCTATATGCTCGGATACCTGAGCGTCCATCCGGAACTCACAATGGGCGAGATTGCGAAAGCAGCCGAAATGGAGGATGACAGCGCAACGATACTTGTTGACCATTTGGAAGGGGAAGGGTTCAAGTATTTGGAACGCTTCCGAAAGGAAGAAGACAAGCGCAAGATCTATGTGCGTATCACTACTGCGGGACGCGAATTTCTCACAAGACTACGCCAAGCGATCGTGGCTCGGATCGCAGAAACTATGGAGGGCGAGCAGCTGCCCAACATAGACGCATTATTTCATTGGTCAGAGAAAAATCCCAGTGGGAATAACCGAAAGGGTTGAATCTCACCTGAAATACATTTAGCTCAAGCATTTGCTTCGGGCTGTTTTTTACCCAGCACTAAATTCAATTAGGAATTCAGTGCTGGGTTTATTTTTCTAAAATGCTATAATATCCTCAATTACAAATTATTAAATTTCAAAAAGAATGAAAAAATACCTAGCTGAATTTATCGGCACATTCGCACTCACTCTCGCTGTCATCCTTTCAGTGAAAGGTGGTTTAATAGCGACACCTATTATCGCCGGACTTGTTTTGGCGCTTTTTGTTTATTCTATTGGCAATATTTCTGGTGCTCATTTGAATCCCGCCGTGACCATTGGCGCATTTTCAATAGGAAAAATATCACTTGTGAAAACTAATTTTTATCTTATATCGCAATTTTTAGGTGCAGGAGGCGCAATGTTTGTCGCTTATCTTTTCAGCATTCCTCTGCCTGTGACTGTCACAAATTTATCCTGGCTCGCGTTTTCGGCAGAAATTGTCGGAGCATTTTTCTTTACATTCGGCATAGCGTCTGTTGTCTATAGCAAAACTCCTCACGATGCAAGCGGCGCTGTTATCGGCGGGTCACTTCTTTTAGGGATTACTGTTGCGTCGCTTTTAGGATCATCAGGAATAGTAAATCCGGCAGTTGCACTGGGATTAAATGCATTTAATTTCGCTTATCTTTTCGGACCCATAGTTGGCTCGATCATAGGGATGAACACCTATAAATATTTAGCAGAAAATTAGTTTCAGTAGATCTTTAGAACAAGTGCCGGTAAAGTTACGGAATTTACTACTTTAAACCTGATTCTGCCGATGGTCTTGCCTTCATAAGTTTCCACATCCACCCGCCACTTCCCAGCAAATAAATTGTATTTTACGGAATACATCCTATAGCCGCCTTCGCGGCCTCCGATAATCGGCACTTTTATTTTGGTGGCGCTCTGCCATCTGTGCTTCTCTTCGTCATAATACTGCCAATTGTGGATAATCTCCGTCTCAAGCTTGGCGGGCGCATACACAGCTGTAACGGCATAGACCGGCTCGCTAAAAATCCTATGATATTCTGGAAAAGAACGCATAAAACCCAACCATGGTTTTTTCTCTTCCAAAACAATATACTCTCCGCCCGTACTGCGATAAAAAGAATGATAGACACCGCCATCCTTCATCACTAACGGCACTGGCGGAATGGTATTTGTAAAATAGAGCAAATTCATTAAAACATATACAATAAGTATCCCGAGAGCGATATTATCTCGCCCCTCCTCTATTCTCTTTGACGAGATTCTGACAAGAAGCCTGAGAAAAAGAAGTATGAGGGCGACCGCCATTACCCCTCCTAAAAAAAAGGTAGAAATATTCATTCTATGCACGACCGTCGGTACAAAATAAATACAGAAAGAAAATACAGCGACAAATAGCATTGCCACCTGCAAGCTTAATCGCGAATAATGTTTTTTCATCACTTCCGTTCCTATCATATTTGCGAGTAATAATAGAAGAAACGGCCATGAGGTTGCGATAGAGATTCCACGCGAGTAAAAAACAAAAAACATTGAAAATAACGAGCCTATTGCAAATTGCATCAAAAGAAACAGCCAGAAGTGAAATTTGGCATAACTATCTTTTCCGCTCTCGCTTGCTTCAATCAAATAAAGTAAAGCAATAGATATTCCTGCAAGAATGAGATATGTAGTAAAAATTACTGTCTGAATGCCGATAGAAGCATCACGCAGAGTAAGATTATCAAAAATAAAGCCGAGAAGTATCGCGGCGGCCCCGATATGGCTTTCATATTTGGTATAGAATGATTTTATATTTGCCGAATGGAAAATTTGCTTGAGCATATCGTTTAGGAAATTTTAGCATAAATCCCGTAGTAGAAAATGGCACTGTTATCTATTTGCGAGATCGTCTTGGGATAATTGTTTTCTAGGATAAGGCTTCTTGAATGTTAAGACGAATGTCAAATTACAGACATAATCAAAAAATAGGAAAGCCTGCCGGCAAGGCGGGTAAATGATGTCATTTGAAACTCAGAGATTGACAATAAGAGAGTTGAAAGTAATATGGGCTACAGACAAGGGGCTCTTCCCTTTCAACAACCCAAACCCAGTTCATCAAATGAGAAAAATTGGTTTTTTGCTACTCGGGGCGATTGCGCTTCTGTGCTTCGTTTTCTACAGTTTTTTTGAGGAAATCGGCAGGTTCAGGGCCGAAAATGCCGACCTACAGCAGGGACTCGCGGAAATCAGAAGCCGAAAAGACGAACTCGAAAAAAGATTCGCCGAGAGTGAGAAGAAGTATCTCATGCTCTCCGGCATCAACCAGCAGGGCGGCTTCTTCGGCTGGCCGAATCCAAAGCCCGGCCAAAAGTATCACTTCCTGGTTATGGCAAAAGTCAGAGGGCAGACCAGCAATCCTTTGGACATGGGCGCGACATACCTAATCGTCTATGACCTTGAAAGGAAGATGACTGCCGCCATTTTTGACACGGAC
This sequence comes from Minisyncoccota bacterium, assembly GCA_036517135.1. Lineage (GTDB taxonomy): Bacteria > Patescibacteriota > Minisyncoccia > Phycocordibacterales > CAIRYW01 > JAQBQZ01. Next base: position 24,960 of record DATDXX010000041.1, read on the forward strand.
GGCGTGGACTATGAGGTCAATATGATCGTCACAGTGGAGGCCGAGGGCAATAAACGTGTGAGAAATCTCATTCGCTGGCCGGAGACGATACCTCTGGCAGAAAAGTTTGGGATTCATCTCAAATGATGATCTCTTTATCTTTTTATGCTTTTCCCCAATGCCGCGCTCCGCGCGGCATTTTTTTGATAAGCCACACCTTTGAGTATTTTTGTCAACGTCTTTTTATGTTAAAATAGAGCAGCGAAACAAATGAAAAACATTTTCACTCATTTGCATCCCAGTAAAATTAAAAAGCACTTCTTGGACCACAAGATAAAAAGCGTTTTGACGGTAATTGTTGTTGGTGCTCTTCTTTATTACGGCTATGACAAGATTTTTGGGACGGATTCAGCTACTGTTCGCTATGTTTTGGGAAATGTCGAGAAAGGAGTCCTGGAAACATCTGTTTCGGGCACAGGACAGGTTTCCGCATCTAATCAACTGGATATCAAAAGCAAAGTCTCAGGCGACATTGTTTCTGTGAATGTAAAAACAGGACAACAGGTAAGTACAGGCACACTTATTGCTCAAGTAGATTCACGTGACGCAAGTATAACTTTTAAAAGCGCTGAGGTGTCCTATGAAAAGCTTACAAGGCCGGCAGATGCGCAGGATATTGAAGCTGCCGAGGATGCCATAACGAAAGCGTATACCGAGAGCTGGAATTCCGTCGCCACAGTCTTTACTAACTATGCGTCAGTTGTAGCGGGTATGAAAGACATGTTTTACACGGCAGCGGGTTATTTGAATAATCCAAATCGTAATTCTCGTGGTTCGGTATCAAGAGCTCTTATAGACAATGCGTCAATAAGCTTTGATCGAGCAAAAAACCAATACGAAGATGTATTAAAAGAATATAATTCGCTCTCTCGATTAAGCCCGAGAGCAAACATAAACGACCTAATTGATCATACTCACGGCATACTTACTCTGATGTCTGATGCGCTAAAAGGCGCGCAAAGCGTCATTACTCATATGTACACTAATGAATTGGGAGAAAACACGAGTGAAAACATAACTGCTGGCAGTAAAGTGAATTCTCTTCTTGATCTCGTAAACAGCTATGTGGCAAGTATAGTTTCGGCCAAAAATTCAATTAGGACGAGCGAAAATACTCTCTCTGACCTAAAAAAAGGCGCAGATTTCGATGACATCAGGTTGCAGGAACTTTCGTTACAGCAGAAAAGAAATGATTACAATGATTATTTTATCCGTGCGCCATTTAATGGAATTATTGCAAGCGTTCCTGTCAAAGTAGGCAGTCCGGCATCAGGCGCAACCATAGCCACCATAATCACATCGGAAAAGTACGCTGAAATATCTTTAAACGAAGTGGACATAGCAAGAGTGAAAAATGGCCAAAAAGCGACCCTTACTTTTGATGCAATTGAAGGGCTTACGATTTCCGGTAATGTTGCTGAAGTAAATCTTGTCGGTACAGTTGATCAAGGAGTCGTCAATTATGCCCTGAAAGTCGCATTTAAAAGTGATGATAATCGCATCAGACCGGGTATGAGTATTTCTGCCTCAATTGTTACCGATATAAAAGAAAATGTTCTGATAGTGCCGGCAAGCGCGGTAAAAACAAAAAACGGAGAAAAATATGTTGAGGTATTTGAAAATACGATGCCTAAAAACATAGCAGAGCGAGGAATAACATCAGTCGTCTCTCCTATTCAAAAGAAGGTAACTGTAGGACTTTCAAATGACATGTCGATTGAAATTCTTTCGGGACTTGATGAAGGTGACCAGATCGTTGTTAGGTCCATCAACCCTACCGCCTCAACACGAACAACCACTCAGGCCCCAAGCTTATTTGGAGGAGGCAGTAGAAATAGTGGAACAGTGCGAGTAGGAGGATCGGGCGAGCGGTAAAATTATTACAAAATTTCAGGTAGATAAATGATAAGCGTAAAAGATGTCACAAAAACATATCTCTCTGGAGATGTTGGTTTCCAAGCCCTCCGAAGCGTTTCTTTTGACATAAAAGATGGAGAGTTTGTCGCTATTATGGGCCCATCCGGATCGGGCAAATCAACTCTGATGCATATTTTAGGAGCACTGGACACTCCGACTTCTGGCAGTTATTTTTTAGACAACAATGACATGCTGGCTTTAAGCCAGAATGAGCTTGCTGAGATAAGGTGTAGCAAGATTGGATTCGTATTCCAATCATTCAATCTTTTGGCGCGCACTACTGTTTTGAGAAATGTAATACTCCCTCTTGTTTATGCAAATATACCAGCGAATGAACGTACCAACCGTGCGCGAGCTGCATTGAACTCTGCAGGTCTTGGTGAAGAATTTTTCGGACGTTTTACAAATCAGCTTTCTGGAGGACAGATCCAGCGTGTCGCGATTGCGCGGGCACTAGTAAATAACCCTACAATGATACTTGCCGATGAACCAACCGGTAATCTTGATACTAAGACAGGAGAAATAGTGTTAGCAACGCTTCAAGAACTGAATGAAAAGCATGGCCGAACAATCATCCTGATAACTCACGAAAGCGAAGTGGCGGAACATGCAGACAGAATTATTTTTGTAAGAGATGGAATGATCACTGATGATACAAAAAAACATAAAAAGAAAGTTACAAGAAAAACGATATGATTTCATCTGATATTTTTCACGAAACATACCTTGCATTATCTGCAAATAAAGTGCGTTCCGGACTTACGATGCTCGGCATTGTTATCGGTATAGCGTCAGTGATTGCAATGGTCGCTATCGGTACAGGCGCAAAAAACGCAATTCAATCCAGTATTGAAGGGTTAGGCTCAAATCTTTTGACAATACTTCCGGGAGTGGTCCAACCGGGGCGCGGTATTGTTTCTTCGGGAAGAGGTTCAGCCCAGACATTAAAAAATGAAGACCTGGACGTCATAAAGAATATTGACGGTATTGCACAGATCTCACCTGAACTTTCCCGCAGATTCCAGGTAAGCGCTCCGACAGGCAATAATACGAATACCACCATAAACGGCGTTCTGTCCGTATTTCTTGACGTAAGGAATCTATCATTGGAGAATGGAAATTTTTTGAGTGAGAGTAGCGAGAGAAGCATAAGCAAGGAAGCCGTGCTCGGAGCTACTGTAGCAGGCGATCTCTTCGGAGAAGAATATCCTATCGGAAAAACCGTGAGAATAAATAAGGCTAACTTCAGGGTGGTCGGAGTTCTGACTGCAAAAGGTGGAGCGGGATTTTCGGGCCCGGATGATATGGTTTTAGTGCCTCTTTCAACTATGCAGAAAGTCCTTTCCGGCGTTGATTATCTGTCAACAATTTCTATAAGCGTTGAAAACAAAGACGAGATAAATAATGTAAAAGACCAGGTAACAGAAGCGCTTATTGCCAAGCATAGAGTGACTGAGGCGGATTTTTCGATTATTTCTCAGGCAGACATTCTGGGAACACTCACGCAAATTGTTGACACATTCACTATATTTCTTGCTTCCATCGCCGGAATTTCACTTGTGGTCGGGGGCATAGGTATAATGAATATGATGCTCACAACGGTAACGGAACGAACCAGAGAGATCGGTTTGCGTAAGGCAATAGGCGCCAAGGAAAAAGATATAAATGCGCAGTTTTTGGCGGAAGCGGTATCGCTTACTTTTATCGGTGGATTGATTGGAATAATTTTGGGCTGGACAATTGCATTTACTGTCACTAAACTTGGTATCGTGGAAACACAAGTTTCGCTCTCTTCGGTTCTGCTCGCGTTCGGAGTTTCTGCAGCCATAGGCATTATTTTTGGCTATTATCCCGCAAAGCGCGCAGCAAAGCTCAACCCAATTGAAGCGCTGCGTTATGAATGATAATTATTAATTAAGATTATTAGTAAAAAATATTATGAAAAAAACAATTATCGCGATTTTAGTCATTGTTGCTTTGGCTATTATTTTTAATTTTACAGCAAAAAAAGATAGTGAGGAAAAAGAGAATGACAATTATGTTCCGGTGTTCAAAAGTGGCACAATGGAAACTCCATCAGCAGACAATACAGCGCCAAAAATGGAGACAGGTGATTCAGGAGATGTTAGTGCAGAAACTGCTCCAAATGAAAAAACGTTTACAGTTTCCGGAAGTAATTTCTCGTTCTCACTTGGCACTATCACGGTAGACAAAGGTGACAGGGTAACAATTGTATTTAAAAATGCCGGTGGCACGCATGATCTAAGAATCGACGAGTTCGATGTAACAACTCCAAAAATAGGGGACGGTGAGGAAGCATCTGTCACTTTTGTTGCAGATAAGACTGGATCCTTTGAGTACTATTGTTCAGTAGGCACTCATCGACAAATGGGTATGAAGGGAACATTAACCGTAAAGTAAACCCCGTTAGAAGCCCACACTAGGCATTAAACCCCGTGTCGGCTAAAACTTTACTGCATTCATCACCGCTTCCAGCTTCATGTAATAAGCTGGAAGCGGTATTTCCTATTCCGCAATAATTTTTTTCATGTAGCTAGAAAACCCATAAATAGCAAGACTGGAAAAAACAATAGCTCCAATCGTAAATACAAGTTTGAAACCCTCCTCAATGTAATTGTAAAGTTCGCCGAAAAGATACCCGGTAGAAATCAGTATTGCAACCAAAAGCACTTCACCTATTGTATTGATAATCATATATCTTCGGAATGGCACTCGGGTCGCTCCAGCAACCATGAGCGTTGCCAAGGCCATACCGAAGCCAATAGTGATTTTAGAGATAATCAATATCCAATCATGATAGCGTGAAAAAAGACTTTTTACCTTCAAAAAACGCACCATTGTAATACCGAGAAATTTTCCTTTTTTTTGTAAAAATGGCTCTGCGTATCGAGAACCGATATAGTACCAAAAAACATCGCCAGCAAGATCGCCCGCCACAAACACTAAAAACATCGGTACGAGGTCAAAAACTCCAAAGTGAAGAAAAAAACCGGCAGCAACCATAAGCACTGGTCCTTCTACAATCGCTCCGACAAAAAGCAGAAAATATTTGATGCTCGCGCTGACTGACAGAGCGTATTCCAGAAAATGTGGAAAATCCATGGCAAAAAGATATAATGAACTCATTCTATCATATGAAGGAATTCACCATAAGTCTTATTATACCAGCCTACAACGAGGAAAAACGCATCGGTGCATGTATTGAGTCCGCAATAAAGAATTCTGGCAACAGATTCCACGAAATTATTGTTGTTGATAGTTGTAGCACCGACAGAACAAAAGAGATTGCATCATCATTTGCTCATGTCAAAGTTTTTGAGGAAAAAGTGAAAGGGGTTATGTATGCCCGTCAACGCGGCTTTTTTATAAGCTCCGGCGATATCATCGCATTTGTAGATGCAGATAATCTCATTCCTCCAGGTTGGTATGATATTGCACAGAAAGAATTTGCGTCTAATCCTGATCTTGCACTTTTGAGTGGTCCGTATTCTTACTATGACGTAGCAGTGTGGAGACAGAAGCTTGCCTCGTTATGGTGGAAATACATCGCCTGCCCTACCTCGCAACTTGTTGGGTATATGGCAATTTTTGGGAATCTTTTAATACGCCGGGGTGTTTTGGAAAAGATGAAGGGTTTGGATACTTCTATTGAATTTTATGGAGATGACAGCGACACTTCACGGAGAGCAAGTAAATTTGGAAAAGTGAAGTTCAGTTCAAAATTCGTAATGCCAAGCTCAGCTCGAAGATTTATAAATCAAGGATGGATCAATACCTCCTTTGTTTACTTTTTAAACTTCGCCTCAGAAGTGATTTTACGTAGACCTTTTCCAAGAAAGTACAAGGATTTTAGATAATATACGTACATGAAACAAATTACAATAAGCATGGTTATACCGGCATACAATGAAGAAAAGCACATTGGCAAATGCCTTGATTCAGCCATAAATAATTCAGGTAACAGATTTCACGAAATCATAGTGGTAGATAACGCTAGTACTGATCGTACGAGCGAGATCGCAATGTCATTTTCCGGCGTTAAAATTATAAGAGAAAAAACAAAGGGAGTAATGGGAGCGCGTCAGCGGGGGGTTTTGGAAAGCTCGGGCGATATTGTCGCATTCGTGGATGCCGACAATATAATTCCCTTAGGCTGGTTTGATACGGCGCAAAAAGAATTCCGAGACAATCCATCGCTTGTATGTCTTTCCGGCCCATATGATTATTACGATATGTCAAAATTACAAAGGGCACTCGCCTTCTTTTACTGGCATGTGATTGTAAAACTGATTTCTCTTATGCTGGGTTATGTAGGTAATTTTGGAAATATGCTTTTACGACGAGAGACACTTGAAAAAATGAAAGGACTTGATACTTCTATCGCTTTTTATGGAGATGATACTGACACCGCAAGACGTGCGAGCAAGTTCGGTAAAGTGAAATTCCAATCTAACTTTGTACTGTTAAGCTCAGGGAGGCGATTTTTTAATCAAGGCTGGATCTCTACTATCACTGCTTATATTCTTAATTTTTTCTCGGAAGTTTTTTTTCACCGCCCATTGCAAAAAAACTACAAAAATTTCCGCTGACCTCAAACCGAGTCAAATACGCTCGGCACCTCCAAACCCAGCGCCCAAGCTGAAAAGCCGTGAAATCCATGCGCCTTAATAATTGATATCTTTTCCTTTACGCTCCTGCCGTTCTCATACCACATAGTATGACGGACTTTATTTTTAACGTACGTAAGATAGGGCGCGTGCTGTATAGTACTGTAAACATAAGTAGGATCGTATTTTTTGAGTACGTTTTGCATTCCTTCATAGCCACCGATACTTATTAGTTTTTGCGTGCTGTTTCTCCAAGACCAATAATACAGGGCAAGTCCTAATGATATTTTTTCTTTTGGAATGTGAAGGGAAGAATAAGCGACTACCTTCTGCAGCCATTCATACCGAGCAATCGCTCCTTTTGAGTCTGGATCATCGTACGACATAACACTGATAAAATCAGTGCTTCCTGCCAAAGCGGAATAGTCGTAAGCGCCGATAAGCTTGTCATAAAGCCCTTCTTTATAATCAGCTGGGTTGTCTGAGATCTTCGATATGACCGCAACACTTGTTATAAGATTTTCCTTTTTCATGGCATCCGCCAGCTTTTTTATAAACGCAGAAAATTTGTCTTTATACGAAACTGCCATCTGCTCAAAATCCACCTGAAAGCCGTAAAAGTTGTGCTTTTTTGACTCATTTATAAGCGCAGATACAAGAGCATCCTGTTTAGAAGAATCATTAAGCACCGTCGCGAGGCTTCCCTGCCCGAAGCCTTTGTTGGTTACAAGCGGCATAATTTTTATGTCATGCGTCCGGGCAAAATCCAAAACATCCGTCTCGATTGCACCTGCGAGATTACCGTCACTGTCTACTGAATATGACTGCGGAGCAAGTATGTCTATTTTTGTAGGATTATTAAAAAGTGAATTTCTGGCGTTTGTCCCCTCGCGATAATAAAAGATGCGTACGATGTCTTGCGGGAAAGTAGAAATACTGCTTGCGGCAAAAGCGGCTTCGCTTGAAAAAAAAGCGGATGCAATTAAAAAAAATAGTCCGAAATGTTTTTTCATAATGACTCGCTAAAAGTTCCGCTGTTACTCATACTCAATTGTTGCCGGCGGTTTCTGGGTGATGTCATAGAGCACTCTGTTTATCCCTCTTACGCGTCCCACGATAGTACTAGAAATTCTTTCCAGTAGCTTTGAAGGCATTTTGTGCCAGTCGGCGCTCATGCCGTCTACCGAATTAACAGCCCTTAGGGCAAGGATGTATTCATAAGTGCGAGCATCACCCATCACTCCCACTGTTTTTAGTGGCAACAGCACAGCAAACGCCTGCCAAATTTTTCCATACTCGCCTGTGCGCTTTAATTCTTCAATAAAGATATCATCGGCTTCCCTCAAAATAGATAGTCGTTCATCCGTGATTTCTCCCACAATTCGTATGGCAAGGCCAGGACCGGGGAAAGGATGCCTCCAGAGCATATCATAAGGGAGTTTGAGTAATGCGCCGAGTTTTCTCACTTCGTCCTTATAAAAATCCTTTAGTGGTTCAACTATTTTAAAGCTGAATTTTTTCGGAAGTGTCAGGTTATGGTGGCTTTTGATTTTTGAAGCATGTTTTGAAGTGTGCGCAGACTCGATACGGTCGGGATATATAGTGCCTTGAGCGAAATATTTTACAGGATATTTTTTCAGTTTGGTTTTTATCACATTTTCAAAAACTTCAATAAAAGTGTGCCCGATAATCTTGCGCTTCTTTTCCGGATCAACAACTCCGCTTAACTTATTCAAAAAAAGCTCTTGTGCGTCAATGACGTAAAGATGCTTGAAATTTCTTTTGCGCAAAACCGCCGCAACGCTTTTTACTTCGTCTTTCCGCAAAAGTCCCGTGTCCACAAAAACCGCGTGAAGCTTATTGCCTATTGCCTTATGAAGAAGTGTTGCCGCGACCAGCGAATCCACTCCACCTGAAATGCCAACAATAGAATGGGCGCTGCCTATAGTATTTTTTAGCTCGGCGATGATGGTTTTTGAAACAGAGCCTATCTTCCAGTTTTTTGGCGCATTGCAGATGGAAAAAATAAAATTTGAGATTATTTCCCTGCCTCGCGCCGTATGCGTCACTTCCGGATGAAACTGGATACCAAAAATTTTCTGCGTGCTACTCTGGTATGCAGCAGAAGCGCAACCTGAAGTGCCTGCTGTGGCAGTAAAGTTTTTAGGCAGTTTTGAAACCTGATCTCCGTGTGAAAACCAGACTTCCTGTTTTTTTAAAAGGCCTGCGAAAATTTGTGACTTCTTTTTTAAATTAAGCGTCTCTTTACCAAACTCACGATGTTTGCCTTTTACCACCTTACCTCCGAGCATATGAGCGATAACCTGATGACCGTAACAGATGCCAAGTATCGGTAAACCTAGCTCAAAGATTTTCTTATCCGGCCTCGGGCTTCCCTTTTCCAAGACAGACGCCGGACCTCCAGAAAATATTATTCCGTGCGGATTTAGTTTTCCTAATTTTTCTGCCGAAATATCAAACGGCACGATTTCCGCTTTAACTCCCAGGTCTCTAACTCTGCGAGCAATTAAGTGAGCAAACTGGCTTCCAAAATTAAAGACTGCGATCATGTAGGAATCTTATCGTAATTTGAAAATACATCAAATCCTGTCTTTCTGCGCGGAAAAAAATATATTCCCTGCTTTGATACCGATTTTACCTAGAGCTTTTGAGATATAATTTTTCATTTCCTTTTCACTTTTGAAGGATATGTCCTTCCCGCCGTCAATAACTTTCCATACCTTAAGCTTTTCCAAGACATCGAGCTTACTGAAAACCGCATGGGTAACACCGTTTATTTTTATCGCCTTTTCAAGCATTTGCATATTCATCCAGTTGCATTGCCGGGGCCTCCCTGTTGTTGCTCCATATTCTTCGCCAATATCCCTCATTTTTTGAAAGATCGGTTCGTTCGGCTCGAACTTTTTAAGCCCTACATAAGTTTCGTAGATTTTAGCGACACCCCAAACGTTTTTTACGGCAGAATACGGAATGCCGTTTAAAAGCGCGCCAGCTGTCGTGCAGTGGCTTGAAGTAACATATGGATAATCGCCCCAGTCGATATCAAGTCCGAAGCCTTGCGCGCCTTCGCATAAAATATTTAAATTTTTATTTTTTCCGTCCGAAAATTCGTCGTAAAGATCAATTAGATAGGGCTTGAGTTCAGAAAGGGATTCGGCGCGTATTCCTGTCCGCGCATATTTGTCTCTGTAGGCAGGACCGTTGCCGCGCTTTGTTGTGCCAATTTTTCCTCCTGAACCGTCTTCTTCTTTATGCTTTGGCGTAATTATGTGAGTATTACGCGCAACAAAAATCTTTTCCTTTACATCAATTCCACCGTCTTCAAGCTCTTTAATTTCTTTCAAAAATTGCTCCGGATCAAGAACACAGCCGGAGCCGATAATGGACTTCACTCCAAAAAATACTCCTGCTGGAATATGGTGTGTTACGAATTTCTTGCCATCATGATAGATGGTGTGTCCCGCATTGCATCCGCCATTATAGCGAAGAACGTGAGTGTATTTTTTCTTCTTGCATAAATGATGCGCCACTTTTCCTTTGGCGCAATCCCCGTACTGCAAGTCAACGATGATATCTGTTTTAATCAAAACGCAATTATTCTACCATATACTTCCTTACCGTAGCACGAAAATCTGTGTTGACATCAAAAATTATTGTTGTAATCTAGAAATAACTAACCTGCTCTTTGCAAATCGGCATCGAGCGCATCCAAAACTATACTTATGAACACCAAAGCGCAGGAGCCAGCATGGTGGCTCTTTTTGAAAATTATTTTCGTCCGCCAATTCCTTCTCGTCCCCTGGAAACGGGAGTCAGCGAGAATAACGAAGGTTTGGGAGGAAAAAAGACCGAAGATGCTGTGGGGTATCTTCGCAAACCAAGGTGTGCAAACTGTCGATGCAGCAAGACACTTCGTTATCGTCAAGACATCGTTTGGTCATGCGAGAATGAAGATAAATGCGGGATTTTTTGTAAGAGCGCACGTGGGTGCTTACTGTTACATCAAAGTCCGCAGAAGCCGCCTCAACCCAGACAAACTCCAAGTCCGGCTTGCATGATTTCTTCGATGTCGTCCGTAACCGTTCTCACTAAATGAAAGTGTGAACGGTTTTTTTATCCAGCACCAATTTCACAGAATTAACACAAAGTGGATACCTAGAAATGTGAAATAAACATAGCGCAAACTTATTTACTTTTCTTCACTAAAATTGGTGCTGGATTTATTTTGTAACAGAAATTGTTTTTGAAGATTTTGTGCTATCATCTCAATATTGAATGCACCCGAACTAGGCGGTAACCTAGAACCGACAACATACCCTGACCATGCTCGCCCCTCGTTACATACCTGAAGTAATTTTTCACGCTGGCTTGCCACCGCAACCGATACGGCAAATCAGAGTCCTCGTCGACGATGAGAAAATCTTAGGCAAGCTTCTTACTGAGGTGCTCCCAGAAGCAGACGCTAAAGGAATTCTCTTCCGGCGCAAAATAAAAAAAGTCGAGGAGCGCTACTGCCTCTACTGCGCGCGTAGATAATCCACCACCCAGATTCTTCTAGGAATCTGGGTGGTTTTTTATATCTGTATAGCTACCGATTAGAGAAGATCCCGAATCCTAAGGATTCTGCTCGTCGCAATGGCCTGGGCCGATTGTGCCCTCGTTGAAAGAGCCCAGAGTGCCCGCCCAACCCACTACTTGAGTGCGTAGAGCATGCTTCTTGCCGAGAGCCGAGAAGCTTGCCGGCGTGTAGGAGTCAAAGAAATCTTCTGCGCTAGTAATGGCACTTGCCACGCCAGCAGGCGCTGCAGCACCGTTCAGCACATTTAGCTTCGCCGCCATGTATTGATGAGCAAGATTGTAGTAGGCATTGCCGGAGGGTGACGTCCAGAACACCGAGAACCATGTGAATGGAGGAACATTCGGTCCGACGACAGGATATGAATTTACTGTGGTGAAGAATCCTGAAAGCTCTGCAAGGGTCGTTATGTTGTCCCAGTTGTCATCAGTCGGAGCGCCGCCCTTGAATGAATCGTTGTGCGTCTTCCAATAGCCCTGGGTCAGAGTACAGCCTTGGAAGCAATCGGTGACGGTAATGTGCACATTCCAATTGTCCGCTCCGGGCGTCTGCGTGTCGTTTGTGACGAATCGCGCTTCGTTCGGCCAATCATTCTCACCACATTCTAAAATGACATCAGCGGGGGCATCTGTGCCGAAAGTGATGGTGTATTGGAATAGCTCGCTGTCGCTACCATCTCCGGCGCATACGACTTGTCCTTGAGGACCCTCGGCATTTGTGTCGTTTACTGTGATGCATTCGTCTATCTCATTATCTGGAGCGCCCCACACTACCGGAGCATTGGCTGTGCCGCCAGAAATACCATCCACTCCCACTTCTACCGTATTTTGCGTATCAACGGGGCCTGCCACATTCTTGCTGTAAGTGCAATTGATGGACTCTCCCGGTCCGAGAACGACAGGTATTGAAGGGGCGCAGACGACAGGCGTCACGAGCCCGGTGATATCAAGCAAATCAGTGACGGATGTGATATTCATCGCCGGATTGCCTTGGGGGTTCGTGATAGTAATCGTCCCGCTTACTGTGTGATTTGTATCTGTCGATGTGGCGCTGACGAGCACATCGTAATTCACATCAAAGAGCTGTCCGTCGGTAATATCTAGGTCCGTCTGGTCGGCGCGCTTGTCAATTGTCCAATGCCACTCACGGTCATACGAGGTCTCTGCCGTCTTTTCTATCACAAGCGGCTGTACAGGGTCGATAGTGAACGGCTCGCAGACTCCCACAACGGGTTCATAGTTGGCATCTCCTCCGTATCTAGCGAGGAAAGAATAGCTCCCTGCGGCTAGCGCGGGGTAATCAACAGACTCTGCCATTCCCCCGCTTGATGTGTATATGGCTCCGTCAATAGGAGGATTCAAATCGCATGTCCCGTTGCCGTAGAGCACAATCGTCACATCGCCCGTTGGCGCTGGGCCGGACACGACGATTGTCGCCTTGTCGTGCACTGTCGTGCCTTCAAACACAGAGCCATTTGTGATATCTATGTGAGCCGGGTCATGGACTTCCGTGTGCACTTCTGAAGGAAGCTTCTCAAAGGTAGTGGCGGCTGGGGTGTTGGCGCCGACTGGCGTCACATTGCCGCCTAGATGTGATGTGCCCCCAGAATATACTGCAGAGGCATTGAGGAATCCTCCCGAGACATCAGCCGAGCTGACCACATATGTGGCAAGCGAGCCGACGAAGGGAGTGCTGGTGCTCACAAGAGGAATTACCCCGCCATCGACATCGTTGTTTGTGCCATCTGGCGCAATGATGTCTAAATCGCCGCCTTCGTAATTGCAATTTGTGCCGCCGGCGTGGCTAAGAGTGGCGCGATACTTGATGGTCTCGCCCGGCGTCACAGTACCGGCGCCGACTGGCGTCGTGCCATCAGCGCGCAATACCGTAAGCGAAAGAGAGACGCCTGTGGAATCGCATCCGCCCGGGCTTGTGTGTGCATTCGCGGGAGTTATAGAAAATAAAAACCCAAACGCCGCGAGAGCCATAATGGCTGTCATGGCTAGAGCGCGCCCGAACGACTTATTTAATATATGCATAATAAAATTAATTAGCTACTAATTTCTAATAAACTATAGAGCAAAGAGCTCCGCTAATGGTAGAGCTACGCGGAAAAGGTGTCAATGTTGACCTTTTGCAATATCTTCATCCAAAA
>DATDXX010000042.1:0-10565 GCA_036517135.1 Minisyncoccota bacterium
ATGTACTATACATACATTCTTCTCCTTTCAAATCGCACTCTCTATAAAGGAAGCACGTCCGATTTGCGCAGGAGAATTGAAGAGCATAAAAGAGGAGGTGTCCGATCAACAAAAAACTGTCTTCCCTTTGAACTTATAGGATACGAAGCGTATACTTTAAAAAGTGATGCCCAGAGACGTGAAAAATTCCTCAAAACAACAGAGGGTGGACGGCTTCTGCACCAGCAGTATAGGGATGCGCTGAAGAAGAATTAGAAACAAAAAGTAGTACAAGAAAGGAAGCGTGCCAGAGCGGTTGAATGGGCCGCACTCGAAATGCGGTATGCCCGCAAGGGTATCGGAGGTTCGAATCCTCCCGCTTCCGCAAATTTTCGAAATCCAAAACTGGAGAAGAAAAAGGGTCGGCGCCTTTGTCTGCCATAACACAACTATGGCGAATGTCTATCAAAAAATCATCGCGGAAATAGTATGATCGTTTCACTTCTCAAGCGCTTGGATGTTCTCGTTGTGATGTGCACCATTTCTCCCAGATACTGCTTGTTGTATCTCTTCGCCTGTCTTTTCAGCTTCTCCTCGATTGATTGCTCAATCTTCGAGAGACGCTTGAGCCGTGGGCGAAACGACGAAAGCGCTTGTCTCGCTCGTATGGACACCGTAGTCCTTGTCTCGTGCTCTGTAGAGTATCTTGTAGACTGTCGGAGCAGTCACTCGGTACTTTCGTACCAGGTCACAGACACGGACATGATTTTTGAAGCAATTGTTTCCAAAAATTGTTACTTATAAGCGTAAATACTCAATCAATTTTTGTAAATAACGCTGTTAATTCTTACAAGTTACTCAATAAAAATTCTAGTATTCACAAAGATAATTAAGCTCCCTAACCAAAACCCCCTACCACTTGTGTGCAGGGTCGTTTGCGTAATTAGCTACGTATTGAGAAATCTGAAGATTAAAAGTATAATGTAGGCATGATTAAAAATGTCATAGCAATTGTAGCCCATCCAGATGATGAAATAATTGGAGTAGGTGGTGCTTTAAGAAAACATATCAAAGCCGGGGACAAAGTACGTGTGCTTATTTTAGGTGACGGAAAAACATCTAGGGATACAATCGTAGAGAAAAATAAAACGGAGGTATTGAATGTTTCGCTGGAAGAAACTGCCATGGCCCTTAAGATACTTGGCATATCAAGCTATCAGAGACTGTCTTTGCCTGATAACAAGTTTGATTCTTTACCACTTCTCGATATTGTAAAAAAAGTTTCTAATTTTATATCTGCAATTAAACCTGATGTTGTATATACGCATCATTTTGGAGACCTTAACATAGATCACAAGCTGACATTTGAAGCGACCATCATCGCATGTAGACCGATTGAAATAAATGTTAATAAAATTTTACTTTTTGAAACACTTTCGAGCACTGAAATGTCAGGGCATCAAATCAGAGATGTCTTCCTGCCTAACTATTTTATTAACATTGAAAATGAACTAGAAGACAAGCTAAACGCAACGTCACAATATGCGAGTGAGTTATGCGACTTTCCACATCCTCGTTCAATAATAACGATACGAGAGAATGCGCATGTTTGGGGAAGTAAAGTAAATCTAAAAGCAGCAGAAGCTTTTGAGCTTTTTCGTTACATAGAGAAATAATATGGCCCAGTATTTATGTCCATTTTCAATTTCTGATATAAGACAAATTCCTTCAAGTATTGTTAAGGAATATAATCTTGGTTTAGAAGCCATAATACTTGATGGTAGTCAATTAAAAGATATTGTTGTTTTAAAAGAACAAATTAATATCGTACAAAAACAATTTCCCGGTAGATTAAAGAGTGTTCACTTTCCTACAGAAAACGCTAATTATTCAGGAGACAAAGACATATTCAATGCCCTCCTAAAACTCATTGATGTCTGTATTGATTGTTCCGTATCTAAAATAATCATACATTCAAATTATTTTCAATCCTTAGAGCAATTTGACCCCATAAAACTTCCATCTATTAGACCGATGTTTGAGAAATTGTTCGCAGAGATGAACACGTATATAGGAGATAGAGCATGCACACTGTTAATAGAAAACATTCCGGTAATTGGTAATCTCGGCGATGACTTCGATTCCGTTTTTGTTTTTCCAGAAGATTTTTCATGCATACGGAAATTTTCTAACATGGGAGTTGTGTGGGATCTTGGACATTGGGCTTTAACTGTCGCAGCACTTAACTTAAAGGACAGAGTTATACCGGCAACACGTAAGCACGCCGACTTTTGGGAGTTTAAGAAAATTTTGCCAGAAATAAAGCACTTACATGTAAGTTCATTTACAGGTATACCCGATAAGCAGACAGGGATTGTCTGTAAAGAAGGAACACCTATGCATCGGGGTGATTTTAAAGAAGAATCATTTAAGGAAGCTCTACAATTAATAACCACTACCAACCCCAACATATTACTTTCACTGGAAATAGCGGAGTCAGACTACATGTCTCGTAGTAATCTTGCTGAAACTTTGGTATGGCTCAGGAAAAATGATTTATTTTGAGTATTCAAAAAAAGCGATTTCTTCTGCTCCCCAGATAGCTTTTGAGCGTTTAATACCTGAGGAATGAGAGCTGGCCATATCTAGAAAAGAAATACCCTCTTTTTGCAAGATTTCAATTGCATCGTTCATAATAAGGTAGTTGGCTGACACGATTCTACCTTCTGTATTTGAGGCATTCCACCAAAAATAACTCCAATCATTGGCACAAAGAAACACACTTCCTGCAACCATACTATCTCCCCTGAATGCACCCAAGATAAACGAACCCTTAATTTGAGATATTGCGTTAAAAACTGAGATCGGAGTGCGGTATTCGCTACCAACACGATTGGCTGTTTCAGTATATATCTTGTAGAAATTTTCTATTTCTTCTTTTGAAAAAATTACTCGCGTAATAATCCCATTAGTTCGTGCCTTTCTTATTTCATAGGATACCTTTTTTCTGATGGATAATTTGGTTATATCTAGAACAGCTGTCTTTTTTGTTATAAAAGGAGATCCTTCAGTGATAGTAATATTTACAAAAGGGTAAAATTTTATTCTTTTACATTCTTTTCCAACTGTACGCTCAAGGGCATGTATTATTTCTTCCACATCACTCGAACTTATGGTATTCACAGATACACCACCATATCCTATAAAATGAGAATAGAATTCCGATTCGTTAATATTAATATTTATTTCTAATTTAATGCCGTTTATTTCTATGGCAAAATACTTAGAGGAAAGACAAAAACTCTTATCCATAACGACTTGCCACTCAACACTATCGAAAAAGCGCGCTGATGACTTTTCTGCACTAATAGTATTGGTAATTTCACGTAATTTTATTGGCATATATAAGTATTGAGGATAATCTTTTGAGCTGTTTTTTTGAAAGAAATCTATAAGGTATTTGAATCACCTCTTGCCAAAAACCTCGCTCATTTGGAGTAAATGAGTAGCATCTAAATGGTTTGAGAATAAAAAGTGGAATATAGTTCCACGTTGTTTGAAATTCGTTTTTAGCTAAAAACTCCGCAATAGCATGACGCTTCTGTGCTTCAACCCTAAGTATCATATGTGGCGGAGCCACTCGTGAACTCTTATTAATAATGGTACACGCTTCCTCTATTTGTTGTGTGAGAAATGTATATTTTGTCTGCTCTTTCTTGCCCATCCAGCGGTAATATATCATTCTAAATAAGACAGCAATCGTTTGTGATAGGTGTATGCGAGATGGATGTATATTGTTTTGCATTACATAGTTTTCAGGATCCTTTGTGTCTATTAGCCCGGTCGCCAGTCGCAATCTTAAAAGCATTTGATAGAAAAATGTGCCGACGGTCTGGAAAGTTAATACATACTTCAAACGCTTCATAAGCTTCGGAAATATTTTATCGGAAGACATTCGAGTGATATTTCTAAGAAATTCCTCTGCATCTTGATTTTTTTCTAAATATTTTCTATCTACAATTAAAGCTCCACCGCTAATACCAGCGATATATTTTTCTGGGCCAAAGCTTAGGACACTTATTTCTGATGCGGAGAGCGCAGATAAAAATTCATCGCTACATATGTTAACTTGTGAAAGATCATTAATGTTAGGAAGGGACTGTGACTCCGTTATTTGTTTCGCCTTTTTCCAATCATCAAAGAATCCATATGTATTTGTAAGCAAAAGTGCACCTGCGTCATTTTCTAAGTATTGATATAGAGAATCCAGATCCGTTAACCCTTCGTCGCTTGTTTCAAGAAATACTGGTATTCCGCCAGCACAGATAACAGAGTCTGCGACCGCTCCGCATGTGTTGGGGTTAAAATACACATTTTTTTGAGTGTTCTCCAATGCCATCTTCAGCGCTAAAAACAATGCAGAAGTTCCACTATCTAAAAAGAATATATGCTTTTTATTCAACAAGTCTTCATTACTGGCACATATACTTTTCATTAAAAAATATTCCACCCAACTTCTTATATATTTAGTAAACGGCAACACTGGTAAAAAAAATACATAAGTGATTATGTCTAGAAATAAAAAACGAGATGTATATAGTGTGCCCATCTTTCCACGGACAGGCGGAAAATATCGATATGAAAAATCTTTAGTCATTAGCAATGATCTTTTTGATACCTTCTTCTAATTGCACCGTCGGTGAATATCCGATTTCACGCTTTGATTTTAAAAGTGAAGGAACCCGTCGCGTCACATCATAGCGTTGCACGTTATTTTTGTTAAGAATAACGATATTAGAGGTCGACAATGAGTATTTCTCAAATATAATTTTTGCGAGCGTAAGAATTGTCGTCTCGTGAGAATTTCCTATGTTAAAAACCTCAAATGGTTTTTTGTTATATAACATTGAGAGAATTAATCCTTGTACCGCATCATCTATATATGTAAAACACCTGGTCTGATTTCCATCCCAGTTGATATATATATTCTGATTCGTTTTTACAGCATTGATGAATCTATTAACAACAAAGTCGTTTCGTTGACCAGGACCATAGACATTAAAAAAACGAACAATGGTTGAATGTAATTTTCCGGAAAGAACTTTCTTTTCGATATACTTTTCGATCTCTATCTTGTAATGGCCGTAATCTGAAACAGGCAAAACAGGCCCACTCTCTTCGAATGGGATTTCTATGCTATTACCATATACTTCAGAAGATGATGAGAAGACAAGTTTTTTTACATTATGTTCTGCTGCTTTATCTATCAGTGATTTCGTTGCAGTTATATTAATATCGTATAACCGGTCCCCATTTGCGAGAGAATGATCTACACCCAGCATAGCCGCAAGATGAAATATGATATCTTGATTGGGTAACAAGCGATCTAAAAGTTTAGGATCCCCAAACGATGATCGTATCCTTGTTATATTTTTCTCATACTCTTCACCCTCCTCGGTATCAATTAGTGTCAGAGTGTGCCCACCTTGCTTCTTGAGAGCTTCTACGAGATGTTTGCCAATAAAACCCGCTGATCCTGTTATAAGTATATTCATAATTATTTTGAGAAAAATCTTTCTATGATTAATGTTACATATTCAACCTCGCTTTTTTTAAGACCTGGATATATTGGTAATGACAAAATAGAATCTCCAATTTTTTCCGTGACAGGCAACCGAGAACCTGCGACATGATACGCCGGTTGTAGGTGATTTGGTTGAAAATGCACGCTTACGCCCACACCATGTTTTTGTAACCATTCAATGAGAGCATCTCGTTTTGTTTGATCTTTAACGAGGATAGTAAACAAGTGCCACGCATGACTACTCTTTTCATATGGCGGATCAATAGGTAGTTCAATATCTTTAGATGACTTTAATAAGTCGCGATAAAGGTTTGCTATTTCCGTCCTCTTCTTTTTGTCTTTCAAGGCATTGGGCAATTGTGAAAGTCCAATTGCCGCATGCACATCAGACAAGTTATATTTATACCCGGGCTCTAAAACAGAATATTTCCAAGATCCGCCTATGCTGTATCGCTTCTCCGCGCCACGAGAAAGACCGTGGAGAGAAAGGCGGCGCAACCGCTCAATTATGTAGGGTGATGTGGTAGTAACCATACCACCCTCTGCAGTTGTGATTGTTTTAGTCACATAGAAACTGAAGCAGGCAATATTACCATGGGCACCAATATAGACACCTTTGTATTCAGTAAGAAATGCATGCGCAGCATCTTCGATTATTGGGATTCCTCGTTTGGCACATATTGAGCCGATTTTATCAAGATCTGCCGGCATGCCAGCGAAATGCACCACAACCACGGCCTTGGTTTTATTGGTAATCTTTTTTGCAAGCTCAGTGGTGTCAATGCAGAGAGTTTTAGGATTTATGTCGCAAAAGATCGGGGTTGCACCCGTATGGACAATCATGTTAATAGTTGAGCAAAAAGTAAAACTTGGTACAATCACCTCATCACCTGCTTTTAGATCAAGAGTTAAATATGCAAGGTGGAGCGCCGCTGTACCAGAAGAAACAGCGACCGCGTATTTCAATCCAAGCAAATTTAAAATTCTCTCTTCAAATTCTTTGACCCGTACACCAGTCGTTAACCAACCGCTTTTTAAAATAGCAGAGATCATTTCTTGTGCTTGGCGTCCTATATGAGGCTTGTGAAATGGAATACTTTTCATAATTATTTTCCACGCGCCCACGCATCAAAGCGGAACGCCTTTTTGATAGATTTTACATCGACTGCTTTAGAGAGGTTGATGAATAAAAGATTGAGTAAAATAAAATTTCGGATTCGTAGGAAAAATAAGATCAATTCCTTTTCTTTCAGAGTAAGGCGACGTTGCGATTCGTATTCACGGATGTATCGTGTAAAAACTTCATCGCGTTTTTTGGTGTTGTGAAAACACCACCACCAAAGTGAAAACGCAAGATCAAGAGAGAATGGCACTCGCGCTATATCATCAAAATCTACAATACCGGTAACAACCCCTCTCGTCTCGAGAATATTATCACTATCATAATCGAGATGGCATAAACCCACCGGCAACATACCGATATCTTTTTTGTATGTTTTGTAAAGCGCAATGAGTTCCGTATAAATTCCCGCGCAGGCATTTTTGTACTTACCGTTATTTTTGATTTTCTTTTGCGCGGCGAGATGTTCATCTTCAAGCCAACGCATAACGGTAGTGATATTGGCGGGTTTCTTGACTGTTTCTAAACGATTTGCGATCTTGTGCATCTTTGCGTGCGTGCGCGCGACGGAGGAAACGAGGTCGTGTTGTACAAATTGTATGTGTTTTCCATGGAGAAATGAAAATAGCGCAACCGGATATACCCCCTTATTTGCGCGCAACATAGAAATTTTCTTCTGAGAAGCATTGGGGGACACTTTGGCAATCGGTAGTCGGCTCTTTATTAATTTTTCGCAAAAATTTAGCTCGCGTTCAATGTCTTTAGTCGCGCGAGTACTTCTGTAAACTCGAAGTAAATAGTCATTGCTATTTTGATCCCGTACTCGAATTGACGTATTGATGATGCCCTTTTTAATAACATCAAGCGATTCTATAGAAATAAACGGATACTCGACAGCAAGCAATCGTCTGACTTCATCAGGATTGTATATGTATTTCTCTTTTTTGTTTGAGTGAGTGGACATAATTATTTAAACATTACATTTTCAGGGGTTAGTCTATATGCTTTTGAGTACTCATCTGGGAAAAGCTCCTTTATTCTGGAGAGAAACATTGCTTCTGTGCCCTGTTCTCCATTTGTTACCAAAATAAAACCTGGGTGATTTGCAGTGATAGATGTCCAGACCTTCGCACCACCACATATCGCAAAGTATGCAGCGGCGGCTACATCAACCTTTTCTAAATCAAAACCTATGAATGCATTGCCATTCTTAGATACGGTATCGGGAATGCCAAACGCGGCACTGTTATAACGAACTTCCTTAAATGGTGGTGAGTCGCGACGTATTTGTTTCCAAAATTCTGCCATCCCAACATGAATATCCTCTGATTCTGTGATATCAGAAAAATCTGTATATAACAATGAATCTTTAAATTGTCGTGGATGAACGGCAATTCTTTTAGCGCCATCTTCATCAAAATATATTGCCTGACCTTCATAACTAAAAAAAATTTTCCCTTTTTCAGGCATAAAAACAAGTGCAAAATCAATACTGCCTTCTTTCTCATGTGCGACTGACATACTATAATCATCGTAATCAAGCATATAAGCACGAGTGCCATCGAGTGAATCAATTAAAAAGGCCGACGACGATTGCTCGTTCCCTTGTCTACCTTCTTCTCCAATAAATAAATGATCACTGAAGTCCAGCTCGAGTATTCTTATTACTTCTGCTTGCGAATCAATGTCAGCATTACTCACAACATCTTTTTTATCATTATTTAGCGTCTTTTCTTCCCGCGTAACAAGATTTTTCTCACGCACCAATAATTCTGCTCCACTAACCACAGCTTGAAATATGCTCTCAAGTTTTTGACGAGCTGACTCATTTGGCTCAATGCGCGTCAAGATAGCAAGTATTTTAGGAACTTGATCTTCCCGCCATTTAGTATATCTTTCTAATCTGCCTTCTTGATTATATAAAAATTCACGCTCTTGAAAGCGTTCTGGTATTCTTTCCATACTTGACATTATATCACTCAAATTAATTTTTTTCTATTTAAATCAAGAAGAGGGTGATGGCTTTGTGTGCCACCACCCTCATGATTGCCCTAAAAGGGCATCCTCAACCACGCTTCTTGGAGAGCGTGATTCGAGGGAGATCAATATATCGGGATTGTCATCTGCCGCGATGCGGTTCCATTTTTCGTGACCACATCCTTCACATCGGTGAAGAACTTGTACATCCGTGGTAAGACGAGTCATGACCGGTCGCATCTTTTTCCCGCAAGACAGCGCGGCTAGACGGACACCGACACCCTGATCAACATGCCTACTCCATAGACAGAGCGGGCAGTGATTGCGATGCTTGGTACCCGGTGCTGCTCCGGGAACAAGAGCTTTGCAGTTGAGACACCTGAATTCTTTCACCCTTTTTTTCGCTCTCTCGAGATTGCGGACTTTTTTCAATTGCGCGCGATTAAACCCCTCATGCGCAATTTTGTCCCTATAGGTTTTGCTCACGTTCACCCCCTTTTTGATTGTAAGAGAACTAATTCTGAGAACCCCACTGCGAGATTCTCTTCCGTAATCGGTAATCCTAAACCGACGGCAAATTGTAACACATGATGCTTATTTATGCAAAGGGTGAATTCTAAACCCATTGCCCCTTTTTTTGATACACTGTAGCGTTAACTTCCCCTAACGCTATGGCTATGCCCAAAGGAACCACTGTCACCTTTTTCGAACGAGAGAAGATCGAATCCTGGCTGCGGATGAAAAAGAAGAAAACATGGATAGCCAGAAGACTGGGGAGGGATTGCTCCGTCATCAAGCGGGAAATCCAAAGAAACAAGAGCCCGCGCCTTCCCTACATCGCTCTCCGAGCGGAGGAATATGCGAACAGGCGCAAGAAAAATACCAACAGACGGAAATTGGAGAAATGGCAGAATGAGAAATTGAGAGAGTATGTGGAAAAAGCGCTGCGAGCAGGCTGCTCTCCCGAAGAGATTGCCGGGCGGTTGAAAGAGCGGGTACCGAAGGAAGTGAGAGTGTGCCAGGATGTATCCGTAAGCTACGAAAGCATCTGCCGCTACATCTATGAGGGAGAGGGGCGGTATGGAGGTCTCTACAAGACACTGAGAAGAAAACAAAAGAAAAGGCAGAGAAGATTCGATCGGAAACCGCACAAAGAGCGCATTCCTGACCGAGTATCCATCCACGAGAGACCTGCTGCCATCACTGGGAGAATACGCTATGGCGACTTGGAAACCGATTCCGTGATATTCTCCAAGCAGCAGTCGGCGCTCTCGGTGCAGTATGAACGCAAGATGAAGCTGTGTCGTTTGAAAAAAGTAGCCGACAAGACGGCTCTCGAGAGCGAGCGAGCCATACAAAAACATTTTTCACGACTCCCGGCTCATCTGAGGAGAAGAATCACCAGAGACAACGGGATGGAGAATGTCTTGCACGAAGAGACAAAAAGGAAATTCTCTCTGCCTTCCTACTTCTGTGATCCGTATGCTTCCTGGCAGAAAGGAGGGGTCGAAAATCTGAACGGGCTCATTCGGGAATACTTCCCGAAAAAGTGCCGCTTCGATGCCATCTCAGATGCAGAAGTATATGCCGTACAAGAAAAGCACTTCACTACTTAACACCGAATGAAGTTTTTGCTACCGTACTAAAAAAGGGGCATTAAATCCTTGAACTCACCATGCGTTTTTTCTTTCGCGTCCGGCAGAGTCATCGTCAGTCGTCAAAATCCTGTGGATTTTGCTCGTACAATGTTCGAACATCGGTCAAAAAATCATCGCGGAAATAGTATGATCGTTTCACTTCTCAAGCGCTTGGATGTTCTCGTTGTGATGTGCTTTCGCGTCCATGATTTTTGCAGTGATTTTCTTGCAAAGAATATCCGAGGCATCAAGACGGGAATTCTCGTCA
>DATDXX010000043.1:0-4855 GCA_036517135.1 Minisyncoccota bacterium
AAGGCATTTGTGTTCACATACTAGCATAAGCATCAATAAAAAGCAAGTTGACGCAAATCACTGCATGTTGTGTTTTTAGATAGTTGAGATTATCTCGGATTTTAAGTATCATCACGCAATGCGTCGGTGGTGAAACTGGTATACACGTAGCCTTGAGGTGGCTATGCCCGCAAGGGTGTGGAGGTTCAAGTCCTCTCCGACGCATTAGTAGAATATTGATTAAGGTAAACATAGTAGTAAGTGTGGTAAAATTGATAGCCTAAAAATCATGAAAACAGTCGTCATATGCGGCAGTCGCCGCTTCAAGCCGGAAATGAGAGAATTTGCTAAGCGTTTGAAAAAGCTTGGGGTTGTTGTCTATGAACCTTATTTGCACTCCGGACAAGATGAGTGGGTAAAGCTGTCCGATGATTACAAAAAATTTGTAGCGCTTGGATTGACACACGATCATTTTTACAAAATCCAAATGGCGGATGTGGTGTTTGTCTTCAATAAAGACGGTTATGCCGGCAACAGCACGACTTTAGAGATTGGATATGCCGTTGCGCTCGGCAAGCCAATTTATGCTTTAAGCGGGGATAGTGAAGAACTGTGCCGCCATGTGCTTTTTCGAGAGATTATATCTTCGCCGGCAGAACTGGCAAAGAAACTGAAATAACCATACCAGACAATCGGAAATAAATATTGTTGACGAAATGTTATAATGCTCCTATGGCAGACAAAGAACTTCCCGGGAAAGACACGGAGCTATTCGTTTTTGACCTTGATGGCACTTTGGCGCCATCAAAGCAGCCGATAGAGCCAGAGATGGTAGAGACGCTCAAAAAGCTCATCGCCAAGAGGAGAGTGGCTGTCATCGGCGGCGGGTCGTTCGAGGTATTTCAAAATCAATTCAAAGCGATGATGGAATCCGGCGACCCGAATCTGAAAAACCTCTCGCTTTTCCCCACTTCCGGGGCGCAATATTTCAAATACGACAACGGCTGGCACCAAATGTACGAGCATGGTCTCTCGGAGGGGCAGAGAAAGAAAATTATCTCTGCAGTCAAGCAAGCCATCAGAGAAAGCGGGGTGGAGATGCCGAAGCAAACTTATGGCGAGGTCATCGAAGACAGAGGCACCCAGATTACCATGTCTGCCCTGGGGCAGACGGCGCCTCTTGCTCTGAAAAAAGATTGGGATACGGATATCGCCAAGCGTCACAAAATAAAAAAAATCTTGGACAAACTCATCCCTGAATTTGAGGTACGCATAGGAGGCACATCCTCAATAGATGTGACAAAAAAAGGGGTAGACAAAGCGTACGGCGTCCGGATGATGCAATACAATCTGAAAGTGCCGGTGCACAAAATGTTTTTTGTCGGGGACGCGCTCTTCCCGGGAGGCAACGACTATGCTGTGCTTTCTACCTGCATAAAGGTGCGCGAAGTCAAAGATACAGAGGAGACGAGAAAATTTATTGAGTCAATTCTTTCAAATCTGGATTAAAGCCCGATTTTCTGGTATAAATTGCTCTGCATGGCGACTATAGTTTAGTGGTAAAACTCCGGCTTGTGGAGCTGGTATCGAGGGTTCAATTCCCTCTAGTCGCCCAAGTTTTGTGTTGACCTTTTTTGGGGAAGGAGTAGGGTGGAGGAAGTATGAAAACCATCCTGTACTTTCTGTGCTTTTCGACAACCGCTTGGGCGACGGCCCCGGCAAACCCCGAAAGGAAAGCTACCCGTCTCCGACCCACGCCGGCAGACATGGTCGGCAGCTGGATTTTGGATGAGAGGACGCATCTTGCCAAAGACGAAAAGGGCAATGATGTCATCCGTGTGATTCTGCGTCCTGTGAGGGAGGAGGGGCCGTGGCTTACTCTAGACGAAAACGCGAGCAAACGCTCCGCTCTCTCCCAAGTGACATTCGTGATTATTTCCGGTGTCGAGGTGACATGGAATCACGATGGAGTGAGGGAGAAATACTTCTACCTTACTATCAAGTATTGCGGAAAGGGCAAAGTGGTGTATGAGAGGGTGGAAATCTTGGGCGAAAATGGATTGCCTCCGCCACCGACCTCCAATCCAAAGCCCTTTCCGCCGGAAAAGCTTGACAAAAAGATGCGGCCCGACGGCGGGCGCGCTCTTACCTGATTATCTCGCTCTTTTCCACACCCACAGGTTTTCCTTTGGGTGTTTTTTACTTCACGAACACGGCGGCGGGGAAATCTTCGTGCCAGTTGCCACTCACGAGGGAATTTTTATACTATTAGTTGCCTCAGAGAAAGTATTAATCTTGGTTTGTTGCAGAATCACTCCATGGGTCATTTTGTTTTAAAGGATAATTAAACCACAACCGAGCGCTAGTAATATCGCATATATGACAAAATGCCCCAAGCGGACCCATTACTCTTTTTTTATTGGTGTAGTCAGCTAATTCTCCTTCAGCATATCGAACAGCGTTTTCTTGCTCCGAAGTAAGTGTTATTTTATATTCTTTCAATTTTTGAATGCGAAAATCATGATGGCTTTGCTTTGTTTTGAGAGCATTTTTATGCTGATATCTATCGGATATTTTTTCATACTTCCACGGTTTTTCTAGGTCATGAGAAAAAATTACTATCAAAACATCCGACCTACTAAATGGCAATGGTCTTAGAGTATTAAAAAAGTCATATAACCTAAAAGCTATATTCATAGCTTCTTGTATATGGTCAAGGTAGCCACCAGACCATGCTTGATGATTGCTGGTAGACCCTCGCGCTTCTTTGAAATCTATTTTATTATCCTGGAAAAGTCTCAGAAATTTTGAGCGCTCGGGTTCTTCTATAAACAAGATTAGTTCATCTATTGAAAAATAGTGTTTTTTTTTCGATTGTTTGTTGTGATTCATAAAATAAAAATAATTTGGATTATAAAAAAACTAGTCCAAGGTTTTTAACTGGTCTCTCATCCATTGAGGCATTTGGTCAACATGTGCATGGAAATATGCGAAAGAAAGCGCCCTGCCCGGTAGACGCTTTTTGTCATCATTTTTTCTGTCCCTGAGAGATGCTACCATCCTATCCAGCTCTTTTTGGACAATTTCATTTTTATGACTAAGTTCTGGAAGCGGAAGATATTTATTTAAAACGACTCCTAACATGAGTTCTCCATGAACTCCCACCGTTACAAATGGAACTTCTGTGATCTGTCCCCCATCCACCAAATACGGCGAAGTGGAAAAATAAGATGAATCACCCGCAAAATTCTTCAGAAGATATGTTTTCGGCGCTTCTTGTTGGGTCACGCGGAATTCTTTTAGATTGTATAGCCGATCTGCTTTTACATAATCAAATTCACAGATTTTTCTAAAAATTTCAATGGGTGTCATGTGGAAAGAAACTTCAATCCCCTCTATCTTTCTTTTTGCGACGCAAAAATCTGCTTCCCCTTTGTCGAAATATTTTTGAAATTGAAGAAATGCCGCTTCTATTTCAGGATACAAGAAATTGACGGGAACAGCATTCACAATTATCTCAAGATCAATATCTGAAGCATCTCCATGTTCTTTCCCCCGAACAGAATAATTCCTGCCCCAGAATGATGAGCCTACTCTCATGACTTCAACCGCATCGACACCAAAACTTTCTGTTACTCGACAGTAAATTTCATCGAACCTTTTAGTTGCCGATATTGTTTCAAGAAGGGAAGGTTCTCGCCTAGATGTCTGCGATATTCCATCGGATATGCGGGCGGCAAATTCCTCTCCACTTTCCTTATTTCCTTTATCAATTCTGTGAAGAAGTTTTTCAAAATGATCTGGCAATGTAGAATCGCCCAGTTTTATTGCGTGTGCAATGTCTGATTTTACTTGCAATCGTTCTTTAGTGCGATTAGGTTCGTTTTTGGAAGTTTTGCGCATAGGAAGATATTGACGCTTGTATATTTCTAATGCACTATTTTTTTGTCCAGACTCGTCAGATTTTTCTTGAGGAACTCCTTCTTCTGGTGTCGAAGACCCTTTCATATTTTCCATTGCGAGAAGTATATCAAATTGTGATATAATTACCTCACGAACACGGCGGCGGGGAAATCCTCGTGCCAATTGCCGCTCATCAAATAATTGCCGGCTGTCCAATTGCCTCCGCTCCAAGTGAGGTAGCGCACACAGAGGTCTCCTTGCGGGCTTCTGTCTATAGTGCCCCAGAAAAATATGTATTGCTCATTACCGCCGTATTTCTTCTTCCATTCCTCCGGGATTTCTTCCGGATTGTCTTTCAGGTATTCCCAGACGCTCGCATTTAGCACAGGTGTATGCTTTTCTTTGAAGTATTCATAAAGATTGTTGCCTCGAATTGAGCCATTTATTTGCAAAGGGTGGAAAAATAACGCTTCTCTATACATTTCTTTGTCCCAATTTATCATTCCCCTTTTTCCAAAGTTTTCTGCGATAGTCCAAAGCAGGCCGTATGCTTTTGGCTCTCTGTCTGTGTCTATAAGTCCATTTGCCCCGTTCATAATTCAATGATATCACGACCGTGGTACAATAATCCTATGGAAGAAGGATTTCCTTTTGATATACAAAAGCCGTGGGGAGGGTTCAGGCAGTTCACCAAAGACGCTCCTACCACCGTCAAGCTCATCACCGTCAAGCCAAACGAGATTTTAAGCCTGCAAAGCCACAAGAAACGAAGCGAATTCTGGCGGGTAGTTTCCGGTAGCGGCTTCTTCGAAGTGAACGGCCTCGGCACGGAGGTGAAGGCAGGGGATGAAATGGAGGTGTCTCTCGGAGCGAAGCACCGCATGGCGGGAGGGCAGGATGGCATGGAGGTCTTGGAAATTTCCTTTGGAGAATTTGACGAGGAAGATATCGTAAGATACGAGGACAAATACGG
>DATDXX010000044.1:0-3261 GCA_036517135.1 Minisyncoccota bacterium
TGCGCCTTTTGGTGGCGTTAGGCAAGAGAAGGTCAATAGAGATTGATATCAAGCAGATGATTATCGGCGCCAAAGAAGAAGCGCAGAAAATCACGGATGAGGCGAAGAAAAAGTCCGAGGAACAGCTTACAAATCTAAAAGAAGAAGAGAAAAAGAAGGATCAAGAGTTCAGAGAAACAGAAAAAAGACTCATCAAAAAAGACGAGTTCTTAGACGCGCGTCAGGTTGAAGTAAACAAGGAGGCGGAAGACATCAAGCTCAAAGTGGAAGAGATAAAAAAGATACAAGAAAAAGTGTTAAAAATAGAGGCGGACAAAATACAAGAATTAGAGAGAACAGCAAGGTTGACGGAAGAGGAAGCAAAAAATGAACTTCTTCGGGATGTGGAGAAAAAATATGAAGAAGACATTATGGTTAAAATACAAAAACTGGAAAACAGCAATGAAGAAAAGCTGGACAGACGAGCGAAAGACATTTTGGCCACCTCCATCCAACGCCTTGCCTCAAGCACTGCATCGGAATTGATGACGACAGTGGTCTCCATACCGAACAATGAAATAAAGGGAAAGATCATAGGAAAGGAGGGCAGAAACATCCGCGCCTTTGAACGCGCGGCCGGAGTAGAGCTCATCGTGGACGATACTCCTGGTTCAATTGTCATTTCCTCTTTTGACCCTATCAGAAGGCAGGTGGCCCGCTTGGCGTTGGAAAACTTGATTTTAGATGGACGCATCCAGCCAGCCAAGATTGAAGAGCTGGTAGAAAAAGCCAAGGAAGAAATAAATAAAATAATCAAAGAAAAAGGCGAACAAGCCGTGTATGAATGCGGAATATTCAACTTTGACCCTCGTATCGTCGCTATCATCGGACGATTGTATTTCCGCACCAGTTACGGACAGAACGTCCTCCAGCACTCCGTGGAGATGGCGCACATCGCTGGGATGATTGCCGAAGAATTGGGAGCCGACGTAGCTGTGGCGAAAGCCGGAGCCTTGGTACATGACATCGGCAAGGCGCTTGATCATGAAGTACAGGGTACACACGTTGAGATAGGTATGCGCATTCTGCAGAAATTCGGCGCGGATGAAAAGATAATTACCGCTATGAAGAGCCACCACGAAGACTATCCTTACGAAACAGTGGAGTCCATCATCGTGCAGACAGCCGACGCCATCTCCGGCGGACGCCCTGGGGCAAGACGCGACTCGGTAGAGAACTACTTGAAGAGACTCCAGGAGCTTGAAGCATTGGTAAACGCCTTCCCTTCTGTAGAGAAATCCTATGCCTTACAAGCTGGACGCGAAATCCGCATATTCGTTACCCCGGAGAAGATTTCCGACGCTGAAGCCAAACTTATGGCTCGCGATATCGCCATCAAAATAGAGCAAGAACTCAAATACCCTGGAGAAATCAAGGTTACTTTGATTCGTGAAACACGAATTATTGAATACGCCAGATAACTTGCCTTAAAAAACCCTTGATATATAATGATACCAGAGTACAAGGGTAGTAATTATAAGGACAAAAAGCCCTTTTGACCGCTAGGGTCAGGGCTAAGGTCGAAATATTATTAATGTTATTTTAATAATTTATATGAATAAACAAGCATTAGCTGAATGGGTACATGGAAAATTAGGCGGTACGAAAGTACAGGCTGAAGAAATCGTAGACGGAATGTTTGATGCTATAATCCAAACTTTGAAAAAGGGAGGAGAAGTTTCAATCGCCGGCTTCGGAATCTTTTCCGTAAAAGCTCGCGCAGCCCGCATGGCTCGCAATCCAAAGACCGGAGAGCAAGTCAAAGTAGCTGCCAAGAAAGTTCCAAAGTTCCGAGCTGCAAAAGGTTTGAAAGATATGGTTGCCTAGTTTTTACTTCGAAGTAAAAATCAAAAAATCCCCGTTAAGGGGATTTTTTGATTTAAAACTAATTTAATTTATCAATCTTTTTTAAGCTATTTTTGTCATCGGATTTTAATTTTCTTTCTATTTTTTTAATGTCTTCTTCTTTTGGTAAATTTTCTGGCACAATACCTCTACTTAGTAGAGTTTTTCTTACACTTCTATTGTTAGTAATATGTTCCTCAGAAATTGCTTGCTCACTCTTTAGATTTTTACTTTTTGAGTTAAAAATTGTAATTTCAGTGGCAAAATCTTTTGCCTTCAAAAGGATAGTCGGTTGAAAATCCGCCAGTGATCTTGTTCCAGGAACGCCCATTCGGTCTTTCATTTGTTGGGTTGTATAACCAAACAATGCCCTATCTCCTTTACTACGTATAAGAGCAAAATTTTTATCACTACCAGTTTGTTGATAAATCACGCCAGATAATTCTTTTTCTGTCTCTGTCAATTTTTGCCTAGCAACCAATCTTTCAAAGATTTGAATCCTTTTTTCAATTATTTCAAATTTTCTTGTTTGCACAGCAAAGTAGTTTTGTGCAAAGGCAATTTCTTCTTTTCTTGGATCACCATTTTGGGCAATTAGATAACATGCAAAACGTGTAAGCATGATATCAGGGACCTCTTTTTGTGCGCCTTTTGGCATTTGTATCGTCTTGTTGACGTCAACAAAATGATCACTGACTTTTTGCTGGCCATTTTCACAGGCTATTTGGGCTTTTTCTATGACTTTCTCAAAATTACGCCATTCATCATATCCAAGCAATTGCTGTAAATCACGAGCCAGCCAAAACTCTACACCTTCTTCCGATTTATTTGCACATGATTCAAATCTATTTAAATGATTCTTAACAATTTCTGTTTTCATGTTTACTTAATGGTTCTAGTATTTTCTAATCACCGCCTTTACGACCGCATTGATATTGAGAGAATGCTCGGGGTAGATTGGCTTGTAGTTTTTGTTGGCGGGTTCTAGCCATGCCTTCTCTCCTTTTTTCCTGAAATATTTCATTGTGAATTCTCCATCCACTTCAGCGATGACTATCTGCATATCTTTAGCTGCTGTCGTCTTCTCCACCAGCACCATATCTCCCTTCTCTATGTGCGCGTCTATCATAGAGTCACCGTCAACTTCCAGCATATAGGTAAGTGGTTTGTTTTTTATTAAAAGGTCATCCAGGTTTACCGTATCTGCCAATTCTTCCTCCACCGTCGCTGGGAACCCTGCCGTGACAAATCCGAGCATCGGGACTTCACCTAAAGTTTCGGACGGGACCAGTCTGCCCAAGTGATCCTTTGCCACCATTCCCGCTTCTATCAACTTTTCTACGACTTTAAAAACAGCGTTCTTGGATTTGAAGCCGA
>DATDXX010000045.1:0-11881 GCA_036517135.1 Minisyncoccota bacterium
CAGTATTTTCACTTGCGGAAATTCTTTTCTTATTTTAAATATTGGCATTCCTCTATGGATACCAAGTTTTTTGGCCTCATAAGAAAAGGCGCAGGCAATGCCTCGTTCCTCCCCTATTACCACTGGTTTGTTTTTTAGATCAGGCCTTCGCGCTATTTCGCATGAAGCGAAGAACGCATCGCCGTCAAGGTGTAATATATAATTCATAATTCGTAATTACGAATTAATAATTAACGATATTTGCGCACCACTGCTTTTACCACCGCACTTATCAAAAGCTCTTCTTTCGGCCGTATCGGCTTATAGGAACGATTAGCGGCTTCTAGGTAGTATCCTTTAGCATCTTTTCTTAAATATTTCATTGTCCATGCTCCATCAATTTCTGCGATAATAATATCGCCAACTGACGCTGTCTTTTTCCGCTCCACGATGACATAATCTCCGGCCATGATTCCCGCATCATTCATTGAGTCTCCTTTTACCTTTAACATGAAAGAGGCGCTCCTATCGGCTACAAGCCACTCGTCAAGGGTTATACGCTCCAGATTGGTCTCTTCTGCCGGAGTTGGAAATCCAGCTTCCACAAGGCCTAAAAGAGACACGCCTTGTGATTCTTTAGCGAGAGTTATTTTTCCGTCCTCTCCTTTGGATAAAAATTTTTTGGCAACTAGACGCCTAATAAGCTTCCATACGGCATTTTTGGATCTAAAACCAGTGATAGAGAGCAGCTCTTTATAACCCGGCATTCTTTGATGTTTTCTAAAAAAAGTAACGATCTTTTCTTCAGTTTTTTCCATACTAATAATTATAGGTGAACTATGGTTCACCAGTCAAGCCTAAATCGAGTAAACCACGAATTATGTTAATATGACAAATACAAATATAAAATGATAAGAAAAAAGCGACACAAGTCCCCTACTTTCCTTCTGACTGAGATACTTTTAAAAATAGCCCCGAAGATCGGAGCAAAGATCGTGATAGAGCCGAAATGGGGTGTTGCCGGACAAATTATATTTAAAAACGGGCGCAAGCGGTATTTCAGATATACGAGCATTGATGCCAATACTTTAGGTGCGTCAGAAATAGCCAAAGACAAGGATTATGCGAACTTTTTTATGAAAAGAATGGGTTACAGGACAATCCCTGGGAAAACTTTTTATTCAGATACTTGGGCGGAGACTATTGGCTCCAAAGATGGCATTCATGAGGCGTATAAGTATGCCAAAAAAACTCACTTTCCTCTTATAGTCAAACCAAATGATGGAAGTCAAGGCAAGGGTGTAGCGCTTGTCCACAACAAAAAAGATTTTTATCGGGCGATCCGAGCAATTTTTAAAAAGCACAATGTTGCACTGGTGCAGAAATATGTAAAAGGTACTGACTATCGCGTCGTTGTGCTTGATAAAAAGGTTATCTCCGCTTACGAGCGCATACCGCTAAGTGTCGCAGGTGATGGTAGGTCCACTATACTTACGCTTTTAAAAAAGAAACAGTGGAATTTCAATAAAGTAAACCGTGATACCAGAATTAAACTGGACGATCCGCGCATCATTGTAAAACTTCGTGAACAGGGATTTAATCTTCGCTCAATCCTGAAAAGGGATGAGAAAATATTTCTTCTTGATAATGCTAATCTTTCCTGTGGAGGAGATTCTGTTGATGTTACTTCTTTTGTTCATCCAGAGTTTAGAAAGATCGCAATAAAGCTTTCAAGGGATATGGGATTGCGTCTTTGCGGCGTTGATCTGATGATAGATGGAGATATTAAAGATATGCCAAAAAAGTATTGGGTTCTTGAAATTAATTCTGCACCCGGACTTGATCATTACGCCAAAATCGGTCCCGAGCAAGATAAAATAGTTGAAAATCTTTATCTTGAGGTATTAAGAGGTTTGGAGAAGTAGATTACTCGATCTTTCAACTATGGTTGTATGCCGTTTGATACAAAATCTTTCGCTGATGCGACTAACTGCTTGAGAAAATCAAAAAGAACCTGTACGGTTTGCCAAAGTACTTGAAAAAGTGACTTCGTGATAGACCAAATATCTTTCACAACCTGATTATTTAAAATGTCAGCAAGTGAAATATTGAAGAAGTATTTTAGGAGAGCCAAAGCTATAATAATTAGAATTATAGCTTGTATGAATCCCCTGTTTCTTCTTGAAAATATTTTCTTTATCATACTTTAATTATAACATTATTGCTGTGCAGGAAGGTAAAGTAGCGGATCTAAGAATGCTTTAGGGTCGCCTAGGGGTATAGTTACACCTCTGCAGTTGACGGTTTTTTCAGGTGGAATTTGCATAACTCGCACACCTTCTGTGGCAAGAACAGACAAATGAAGGTGCGGACCCGTCACATAGCCCGTACGCCCGCTGTAGCCGATAATATCACCTGTAACGACAGTATTGCCATCATTAACGCTAATAGACGATAAATGGGCATATAACGTTGATAGGCCGTTAGGATGCTTTATAAGCACCCATTTGCCATAGGAATAGCAGCCAGCTTTTATATCAGTATTACCCGTTGCCTGAACCGTTCCGGATAACGCTGTTTTTATACGTGTGCCGTCAGTAGCCCTCAAATCCACGCCGTTATGTGTTCCTGATACATAAAGCCGCCCTGAGGCAGAAGTCCTGCCGAACTGCTGAGTAATATATATGTTATCCAAAGGCCATGACAAAATACCACCTTTTATCGGGCTTGGGAGCTTGGATGGGTCAATCGCTATTTTTAATTCAGACTCATACTGGAATAGCTCTGCCTCAAACTGCGCGCGCAGTCTCACCTTCTCATCAAGTATCTTTTTATAAGTTGATTCCTGGCTTTTAGTGTCAACAAGTAACCTGTTTTTTTGAGTAGTTGTGTCTAGGACGGCTTTTTTTTGTCCTGATAAGTTGCTCTGAAGTTTTTTTAATTCCACTTTTTTACCCTCTTGAGTTGTTTTTTTTTCTGAAAGCTTCTCCTCTGCCTTTCTTAAGCTGTTAATAGTGTTCTCTATAGACGCATTCAGTTTTTCTGAACTTTCAAGATAGTCTGATACGTCGCCGAGACTTTTCGCAGAAAGAAGATTTTCAACGAATGTCATTGTCTCTTCTTCCCTTACCTCCCGTAAAGTTTTGGAAATTACCGATTGCTTTTCTTCGATCTCATCTTCAGTGTCGCTTATGCTTATTGCGAGCTCGCTAATCGTTGCTGTTGTTTTGTCCAGGTTGGCCTGTGTCACTTTTAACTCTGTTTCAAGCTTCTTTTTTGAAAGAGTGAGCGCAGATAGCTCGTTTTGCAGACTTTTTGCCTGGCTTGCGGTTTTCGTTAAGCTTTGCTCGTATGCGGCGATTTCCTCCTCAAGTCTTTTTATTTCGTCATTTTTCGCATTTATTTTGCTCTGAATATCACTTACAGTGGCGGCGTCGGCAATCATTGGATGGACAAAAGGGGCTGTTGGCAAAAAAACAAACGCAAAAATAAGCGATGCAGTAAAATATGGCATGAATGAATTAAAGAGTCGTAGCATGGCGAAGCCGAGATAGCGTCTCGCTCTTGCCTATTATACCAGCAATGGCAAACGGATCAGGAGATTTTTCCTTGCCTGAAAGGGCATAGCGCATTGCCCATAAGACGATTCCTCTTCCCTTCTCTGTGGCATAATCCCAAAGCGCGTTTTTTATGCTTTCTTCACTCCAGTTTTTCTCATTTAATTTCTCCAATTCTCCAATCACAACTTCCAGATGTTTTGCCACATCTTGATAAGTCACATTAGCACTCCTTCGCAACTTCTCTGGGCACACTAAGCCTTCCCTATCAATTTTCGGCGCGCTCCCAAACTCATCCATAACGGATTTCCTCACGCGAGCGTTCTGCTCTTCCTGCGGAAGTAATTTGATGTGCTCCTTGTTTATCCAATTCAATTTCTCTCGATCAAATATTGCTCCTCCTTTTTGAATCCGAGAGAGGTCAAATGCCTGGATAAGCTCCGCCGTGCTCCATATCTCCTTCTCTGTGCCGGGATTCCACCCGAGGAGCACCAGGTAATTCACAAGCGCCTCTGGCAAATATCCCATTGCTCTATAATCCCGGATAGACACGGCGCCATGCCTCCCAGAGAGCTTGGAGCGGTCGGGGGCAAGGATAAGTGGAACATGCGCGTATTCTGGCCTAGGAGCTCCGATTGCTTCCTGGATAAGGATTTGTCGAGGGGTGTTGGATATGCCGTCCTCCCCGCGGATGATATGCGTGATGCCCATCTCAAAATAATCCACTACTACCGCCAAGTGATAAAGAGGATCATCAATGTTCCGGGCTATGATGAAATCACCGAGCTCCTTCGTATCAAACTCCACGGGGCCCCTGACGAGATCCTTGAACAATATTTTCTTATTCGGATTTTTGAATCGAATTACCTCTGGGTTCTTGCCTTCTGCCTCTTTTGAGATGTAGGCACTTCCCTCCTCAAGCATCTTCTCAATATATTTTCTGCAGAGCCCCGCTCTCCCTGATTGCTTGAAAGGACCTTCGTTAAAAGTGATACCGAGCCATTTCAAGGATTCCAAAATATCTTCTTCAAATTCTGGTTTAGACCTTTCCCTGTCGGTATCCTCAAAACGGAAAATAATCTTACCACCATGCTTCTTGGCAAAAAGATAATTAAAAAGCGCCGTCCTAGCCCTTCCCACATGGAAATACCCCGTCGGCGACGGCGGTATCCGCACTACAATTTTATTTTCCTTTGGCATGTCGTACCTAATTTTATCACAAATTTAATTTTTCTCTGATTTGCTACTTCACATATTTTCTGCTAAATCGGTCGAAATAATTTTTTTAGCTCTCCCATTTTCTTTGGATCAAGTTTGGCTTCAAAAAATTTTACAATAACTTCTTTTTCATAGAAATTTTTGTGACCGTTTGTTGCTATATCGAGAAGTTCATCAAAGGTAACAGGAAGTAATTTTATTTTCTCTCCAGAATCAAGGTGAAGGTCGGCAACTTTCTTTAACCCTTTGGCTATGAAAGTGTATACAGCCCAGTCAATTTTACTTGTGGGCTCTTGAGCATCCCAAAGAATAAATTCTTCTGCTTCATATCCGCTTTCTTCAAGCAGTTCACGTCTAGCCGCTCTGAGTATATCTTCTCCTTCATCCACTCTGCCTCCAGTAGCTCCAATGAATGGTTCTTTGCCGGGCTGCTCTTGCTCTGTCAAAAGAATTTTGCCATCAGGAAGTATAGGAAAAATGATGACAGTATCCGGACGTTTTAATTTCTCAAATATAGCTTTCGTACCGTCAAACATTTCTTGTTTCCATTGATATACATCAAAAATCACACCTTGAAAAACTCTCTTTGCATTCTCTGGTATTGGCTGTTTTGATTTTGGACGTTCTATTTCCATCTTGTCAGATTGCGTGAAGGTTTCAAAATTACATTTTTAAATTTGCGACAGCGTGCTCTCAACGGGATTCGTGTGAAAGAGCTATATCAATCACCTGTTCCGCGATCTTGTAGGCGGCGTCTGTTTTGGCGAAGGAGAGGGCGCCAGAGCGCATCTTTGCTTTTTTGTCCGGATTTTCCAAAATATCTTTTATCTCCGTGGTCAAAATCTCTGATGTCATATTATTTTCGTCTACCACAATGCAACCACCGCTTCGCTGAAAATTGTAGGCGTTTTTTCTTTGGTGGTCACCGTTCGAATCGCTTATTGGGATTATTATGGAAGGAACACCCCATGCCGCTATTTCAAAAATTGTTGAACCTCCGCGTGAAATAATAAGGTCTCCCACTCCAGCAACCATTCTAAGCGCCAAACTATTCAAATAATCATAGCAATGGTATCTGTCTTTGTAATGACTATTCTCCAAGATTACGCCTGCTGTCGCCTGCACCTCCTTGAAGTTCAGTTTGCCTGTTTGGTGGATTATCTGATAATTAGGCAAAAGTTCCAAAAGAGTATCTAAAATTGTGTCATTTATTCTTTTAGCCCCAAGCGATCCCCCAAAGATTGCTATAATGGGTGTTGTTGGTTCAAGCTTCAGATACTCTCTCGCGCCTTCCTTCAAAGGCGTCAATATCTCTTTACGCAATGGATTGCCGGTCCAGGCCATTTTGTCACGACTTACTTTCTTCGCGAACAGTTCCCCTGCCTCTTGATATGAAAGAGCGATCTTTGCTGCGTATTTCCCTGCCCACAAGTTGGCTCTTCCGGGAACACTGTCATTCTCATGAATAACTATCGGTATTCTTAAAATGTGCGCGGCAAAGACCACAGGTAGACTCATGAAGCCGCCTTTGCTTACTACCACATCGGGAAAAATGGCAAACATCTTAAAAAATGTTTCAACAAAGCCGTAAGCACTGATGACTACGTCAATAGCATTCTGAATGGAAAAATATCTGCGAATCTTTCCAGCATGTATTTTCTGAAACTCTATTTCATTATCAAAAAGAATTCCGGCATTATAAGGCGAAGGCGCTAGATAATATATCTTTACCTGCAGTAAATTTCGCTCACGGACAATATCTCTTATGCCCTCTGTAATCGCTATAAGCGGATAAAAGTGTCCGCCGCTTCCTCCTCCTGCTAAGACTATTTTCATCCCGTAGTGAAAAATGGCATTATTTGCTTGCCTTGCCGGCAGGCAGGCTTCGCCATCTTTTGATTATTTTTGTAATTTAACACCAACCTTTCATTATTCAGTTTCATTCTAGAAAACAACTGTGCGTTCATAATCTCGCAAATATATGGCAATGCCATTTTCTAC
Source organism: Minisyncoccota bacterium (assembly GCA_036517135.1). Taxonomy (GTDB): domain Bacteria; phylum Patescibacteriota; class Minisyncoccia; order Phycocordibacterales; family CAIRYW01; genus JAQBQZ01. The sequence goes on from DATDXX010000045.1 coordinate 6,756, forward strand.
TACGGGATTCATTTACTATTTCTATATTTTGATATATTAAGCACTATACCGACCTCTGCCAATGCTATAAAAAGCGCCGTTCCACCCTGGCTTACAAAAATAAGCGGAGTTCCCGTCAATGGAATTATGCCGAGCATTGCGGCGATGTTCATGAACGATCCCGCGACTATTAGTATAACAATTCCGAGAGCCACCAGTCTACCGAACTCGTCAGGAGCTCGAGCGGCAATTTTCATACCCCTAAGGGCAAAAAATAAAAATAGTGTGATTATTGCTATACTGCCTAAAAATCCAAATTCCTCGCCAAAAACCGCAAAGATGGAATCTCCGATCGGTTCAGGCAAAAAATTATACTTCTGAGTGCTCTGGCCGAACCCTTTGCCTAAAACTCCACCCGAGCCTATTGCGATAAGCGACTGTTGGATCTGATAACCAGATGTAAGAGGATCCTTTTTTGGGTCGAGAAAAGTGGCAACTCTATCTCTGGCGTAAGGCCAAAAAGCTATAACAGCAGCAAAGCCGATGATGCCCGTAACAATAAATATCGCTATATCCCTTTTTCTAGCTCCGGCTGCAAAATACATGATAAGGCCAGCCAAAGCAATCATAAAGAATGTATCGTTATCTGGTTCCGGGAGAATGACGAGCGCTGCAAGAGCTGTTATCGCAATAAAAGGCATTGCTCCATAGCGAAACATGCCTATTTTTTCCCTATTTTTCGAAAGTACTGCGGCAAGATAAAAAATATATCCGATTTTCAAAATTTCGGAAGGTTGAAAATTTATTCCGGCAATTGTAACCCATCGGTAAGCTCCTCCATGGCTCCAACCGATGCCGGGTACAAAGACCAAAGCAGTCAAGGCTAATGAGGCGGCAAAGGCGATCAAAGACACTTTTTTCCAAAATTTGTACGGAATGAAAGAAGTGATAAGACACGCAATGCTTCCCAGAACCACGCCAAAAAATAATTGATTGAACGCAATTGCCGTAAATCTACTGTCGTTTCTTACCAGAAGTCCTAAAGAAGCGGAGCTAAAAATGAAAAATCCTGCACCTACTAATATGATTATTGAAAAAAGAAAAGGCTTATCAATTTTTTTTATTATTTGCATGAGCTCTAACTCGCGAGCGCAAGACAAAATCCAATAATTCCAAAAACAACTGCGATAATCCAATATCGCATCGTGACTTTGTATGAAGGCCAGCCCAATGCCTCAAAATGATGATGGAGTGGCGCTACCAAGAAAACTTTCTTGCCTCCTCTAAACTTTTTTGATCCTAACTGAACAATGTCTGAAACTGTAGTGAGAATGAGAGGCATTGCAACAACCGGTAATATCAATAGCCCATACCCTCCTCCTAATTTATCTGTCATAAAGGCAACCACGGTAAGTGTCGTGGTAAGCGCCATTGTACCGGTTTCCGACATGTAAAATCTTGCCGGCGGGACATTAAACCATAAAAAAGCAAGAATCCCTCCAACAATAGTTGCACAAAATGCCGCAAGATTTATTTGCGACTGCACAAAGGCAATACCAGCATATGTTGCAAAGGTAACTGCGAAAACACCGCCCGCGAGCCCATCGAGTCCGTCTATAACTCCTCCTGAATAAATCAAAAGCATCACGGCCATAAAGAAAGGTATAAAAAGCAATCCAAGTTGCAGTTCTTCCCCGAACGGCATTCCGATAGATGAAACATCAAGTTTGTTATAGAACCATGCTCCACAGAGAATTCCTATCATAGCCACGGAAACGAGCCGGGCTTTAAGTGAAAGCCCTCCCGAGAGTCCGTTTTTACCGTAAATTTCAATAAGGTCATCTATCATACCGATAAAAGCGCCTACCATAAGCGTCGCGAGGGGAATCCATGTCTGACTTCTCGAAATGAAGTCAAGCTTTATCGTGTCAGCAGTTGGTACAATTTTCGCAACCATCCAGATAGCTAGGGCCGTAACAATCGTGCTTGCCCAGATAACAATACCGCCGAGTCGCGGCGTTCCCACCTCCTTGTGCCGATGAAGATTGTTAAATATCGGAGCGTCCCTGCCGTCGGTTGCAATCTTCCCTGCCTTTTTTTTCCAAGCCTCGTATTTATAAAGAAAATAAGTGAGTGTCGGCGTAATAGCAATGCCAATAAAAAACGAAAGTGCAGACGGGCCGAATACTTTTATAATGTTTTCTATCATGATTTTTGTCAGCGATGTAGAGTGAGAGGGATAAAAATTTTTTTATTTCCTAGCCGAGAAGCTATTATAAGGGTTAATACCGCTTCTATTGAGATCCGATGGTGCGAATTGCAGCGTCCGTTAGATTAAGGGCATCCTCAAACCTTCCTTCCTCAGTTGAACCGAGAATACTAACAATGACTATGTGATCAAGTCCGAGGTTTACTGCAAGGACTAAGTTCCCGCCCGCAATGTCAGTAAAACCGGTTTTTGATGCTGTTATTCCTACGATTTGCCCGCTCACTCTATTAGTGTTTGTAGCTATATGCATCACACCGTTTTCTGATACTGTATTATAGCTTTTTACTGAAGTTTTTTCAAAAAAATTCCTATGTCGGGTCAAACCGTATTGAAGCATTGTCGCGGCATTTTCTGCGGACCCGTATGCTCCAGCCCTATCATCTATATCGAGGCCGGTAGCATTAAAAAACTTAGTTTCAAAAAGATTCATGGCCTCAGCTTTTTTATTCATACAAGGAATGGCAGTCTCTGCCCCACCCATCGCTCTCTCCAGCACCCTTGCGGCGTCATTTGATGATTCAACGAGCATGAAGGAGACTAAGTCTCTTATCTTCCACTCCTCATCTGGGATAAGTAAGTTTTTATCTTCACCTGTAATGTCCGATTTTCCTACCACTATCGATCCGTCCTCCTCAAGTGAATCTAAGGCGCATAACCCAGTCATAATTTTGGTGATTGAAGCTATTGGAAGCGGAATATGTTCATTTTTTGCAAAAAGAACTCTATTCTCTCTGGTATCAAAAACATAAACTGCTTTCGCCTGGATAGGGAGATGCGCAAAATAATTACTTCGGGTTTTTTCTATAGCAGCAATCTGAACAACATCTTTTACGGCAAAATGCCGAGAAAACATATAAAACAGCGCTAAAAGTGCACCTAAGTAAACCAAAAAAATAACAACTGATTTTGATTTATGAAATTTCTTCGGATTTTCCATCATTGGCTCTTTCTTCTAATACTTCATTATTATCAAGTTTTGTTTTTTCAAATTCTCCTAGCCGTTCTTTTATTTCTGTAAATTGAGGCAGACTCTTCATTTCTGATATTCCAAGATACGATAAACAATCAAATGTCGGCCGATAAAGATATACTCTTGCGTCCGCTTCACTCGTTGTCTTTTCCACAAGTCCACGAATTTCTAAATGCCGAAGAGAAAATTGCGAATTGACTCCTCGCACAAAATCAATCTGGCTTCGGCGCACGGGAGCGAGATAAAGTACGACGGACAATGTCTCCAGCGCCGCCTTGGTAAGCTCTTTTGATAGCTCGTCTTTTGTGAGCTTCTCAATAATCTTTCCCGCATCAGGTGAGCTGCCTAGCATCACCTCATCACCGTTTCTCTGCAGGATCAGCCCTCTGTTTTCCAGTGATTTCTCGATTTCCTTTAGGGCCTCTTCAAGCTCACTAGCTTCCATGCTCACTAGCTCCTGAAGTTTTTTCTTCTGCATCGGCTCCCCTTTCCAAAATAATATGGCTTCAATGATTTTCTCTATGCTTTTCATATATTTTTCTTATGAGCGCAGCGAATTAGAAAAATAATGACCCTGCCTTATCTCTGCCGTTAATGCACAGAACGGAGCGAGAGTGAACAACCCTGCTCCTCTGGAGCAAGCGACGCAGTTATTTGTCATATCGTACGTTAATTTTATCATTGTGTTGGTTGTGCTTTGCAAAGATGGGGCTGGGGTAAATATGTTCTTTCTACTTTCCACTATCTACCTTCTACTGTCAATATATCGGCGTCCCTACATTTGTCGTCTCCATTTTAATATCCTCAAAATGATTTTCTTGCATCACACTCAAAATCCCCTGTTTTACGAGTTCCAACATAGCGAGGAATCCGACAATCACCTCTACCTTCTTCTCGCTACTCATCTTTTCTCCTTTGCCAGAAAATTGTCCAAACGAAAGCGAAAGTCCACTCTGGATTCTGCCTGCCAATCTTTCTATCATTTCTTCTAGCGATATCACTTTACGCACAGTTGCCTTTTGAAGAGTTTCTTTCTTTGGGAATCGCCCGATGATTGCTTCAAGCGATATTTTCACAGCTTCCAATGTCATCGTCTCGTGCGGGGAAAAGACGGGGCTCTTGATGGACACCTGTCTTGCAAATATCATCTTCTTGCCGAATTGATTTGCTACTTCCACGCTTCCCTCTCGAATGATCGCAAGCATCTTCAGTCGTCGCTCCAGATCTGCGATACTTCCCTCCTCCTCGTCTGTGAGGTCAAGCGTCGGCAGAAGCGAGCGGGATTTGATGAGAAGCAATGTGGCGGCGATGACGATAAATTCCGCCCTGTCCGCAATGGCGATAGCAGGTATTTTCTCTATATGTTTTATGTATTCGTCCGTGACGGAAGCGAGCGAAATGTCGCTTATATGAAGCTTCCTTTTTTCCACCAAATCTAAAAGCAAATCCAGCGGCCCCTCAAAATGCTTGTTCTTTATTTTAAATGATGTATTCATGACGACTTGGAGACTTGGAGGTTCAACCTCCAAGTAAAGTGTTATTTTCTATTCACAGAAATCCCTAGCTCAAGAAGTTGTTCAGGAGACGCAGAGCTCGGAGCATCCATCATCAAATCACTTCCTTCGCCAGTTTTTGGAAATGCTATTACCTCGCGGATACTCTCTTCGTTTTCAAGAATCATAAGCAAGCGATCTAGGCCCCATGCTATGCCTCCGTGAGGAGGCGTGCCAGCTCTGAGTGCCTTTAGCATGTGGCCAAAGCTTGTCCCTATCTTTTCTTTCGGATATCCCATGATTTCAAATGTCGAGATAAGCGCCCCTGCTTTGTGATTGCGAACGCTCCCTCCCGCTATCTCAAAGCCATTGAGCACAATGTCATACTGCTCGGCGATAATCGAGCCGATATCTT
>DATDXX010000046.1:0-6397 GCA_036517135.1 Minisyncoccota bacterium
CGATTGACGATAGATATAAAGCATTTGAACTTGAAAAATATTTGAAATCAGGATCGGGGAGGGCTTTCATAAAGAAGCATCTAGCTTAGATTAAATTTTAGAAATGACCCCAACAAAAGAACACATAGGAGAAAAAATAAGTTCAGTGTTAAGGTTGAGCTTTTCTTTGGCTAAAGTTAATTTCAAACTTCGCAACGAAGGGAGTTATTTGGGCTTTTTGTGGTATTTGCTCAATCCGCTAGCGCTTTTTTTTGTGCTTCTTTTTGTGAAGGGGCAGGTATTTCTCCAGATTGATGTTCCTTACTATCCGATATATCTAATGATTGGGCTGCTCATGTTTCATTTCTCTACTAGTTTGCTTAGCGCATCAATTGGCGTTATTTCTTCGAGTGGGAATTTTATAAAGTCCATCAAAATACCATCTGAGGCGCTTGTCATATCCAGAGTGCTGCAATCAGTATTCTCACACTTCTTTGAGCTCATTTTGATACTGGCTTGCCTTCTTTATTTTAATGTCAGTTTGTATGGACTGCTCGTTTATCTTGTTGTTTTTGCATCACTGACCATCTTTTTATTAGGGGTCTCATTTGTGTTTGCCACATTAGGTGTATATGTGAATGATTTGAACAATATTTGGGCCGTAGTCAGCCAAGTCTTATTTTTTATCACGCCGATATTCCATATCCCGGTCGTTGACAGCTTGCTTTATAAAATCAACCTGTTTAATCCGCTCTACTATTTTATGTCTTTAGGGAGAGAAATGTTTGTGTACGGCAGATTGCCGTCTTTAGCGTTGTTTGCGGGCGTAATGCTTATTAGCTTCTGCTCATTTTTTATTGGCTTGTACATATTTGAAAAGAAGAAAGACAGGTTTGCAGAATTAGTATAGATATATGGACAACCAAAGAAAAAAAAGAATTATAGTAGAATCCGCTTCAAAGAGATTTAATATCGGATACAAGGGAGGTGAAAGCGTTCTGGCTAGAATCGTAAATATATTTTCAGGCAAGGAGCAAAAAAGGGAGCTAGTCGCAGCAAACAATGTTTCCATTGAAGTTTTTGAAGGAGAGGTGATTGGTGTTATTGGCAGGAATGGCTCGGGTAAGAGTACACTGCTCCGCCTTATCGCAGGGATATATAAGCCAAGCACCGGATTGATTGATGTGCGTGGCGATATAATGTATTTGCATGGCTCCAATCACGGCATAAGATTTCGCCTCACAATGCGGGAAAATATCTTTCTTGCTTGTTCTGTCATGGGGCTCAAGAAGGATGAAGTGGCAGAGGAGTTTGATGATATAGTTGATTTTGCCGGATTGAATGAATTTGTCGATACCAAGGTATACCAATTTTCTTCCGGAATGGTCTCTCGGCTTAGTTTCTCGATTTTCGTCCATTGTGTCGGTAAGCGATTGCCGGATGTTATTATTTTGGACGAAGTGTTGAGCGCGGGAGGAGATTTGAATTTCAGGGATAAGGTATTGTCAAAAATTCAGGAGCTTTTAGAACGTAAGGCCACTGTGTTTATCGCAAGCCATCAGCTGAATGATATCGAAAAGTATTGCAGTAGGGCGCTATGGATAGAAAAAGGCGCGCTAAAAGAAGATGGCCGACCGGCAGATGTTATCAACAAATACAAATCTTTTTGTAAAATCAATTAAGTCATACATTTATTACTTATGAGCAAATCATTGTTTATCGGTCGCTGGCAACCTTTTCATGATGGGCACAAAGAGCTCGTTGAGAGCGTACTCAAGGAGGGAGGCGAGATTGTTATCGCTGTCCGCAATACTCCTATTTCTGAAAGCAATCCGTACACTATGGAAGAAAGGATATCTCATATCAAAAAAATCTATAAGAAAAATAAAAATGTCGAAGTAATCGGTATCCCTGACATCAAAGAGATATGCTACGGACGCGATGTTGGATGGGGAATCAGGAGAATTCGATTGAAAAAAACAATAGAAAAAATCTCTGCCACAAAAATAAGGAACAGCCAAAAGAGAATCATCTGGCTCACAGGCAATGTGGGGGCGGGCAAGACCTCCCTAGCGTACCTTTTGAAGGAGAGATTAAATGCTGTGGTGCTTGACGGTGATGAGCTTCGTGCGACTATTTCTACAGATCTTGGATTTAGCAGAGAGGATAGAGATGAGCATAACATGCGCGTCGCGGGCTTGGCCAGATTGCTGAATAGCCAAGGGATCAATGTGGTGGTCGCGGTCATTGCGCCATTTCGCAAGACGCGAGCAAAAATCACCAAGATGATTAATCCATACTGGATTTATCTAAAAGGCGGCAAACAAAGTAACAGAAAAATGCCGTACGAAACACCACTGAAGCCGCATATTACAGTAGATTCTAGCAAAGAATCCCTTTTAAAAAACTTGGAACGAATAGTTAGGGAGGTCGGTGGCCTTAAATCGCCCGCCAAAAATAAAAACAAATTAAAAAAATAAATGACAACCCAGAGAACAAGATTACGAAAATGCATCATCGTGCTCGGAATGCACAGGAGTGGCACATCCATGATATCTGGCATCCTTCATTACGCCGGTGTGGATTTTGGTAAAGATTTGCTACCAGGGACGAAAGATAATAGAAAAGGCTATTTTGAAGGCAGGAGTTTTTATCACTTCAACGAACGATTGCTCAAAACGATTGGGTCAAGCTGGCATGACACAAAGCCGATAAAGGAGGGTTGGCAAAGGAAAGCAGGAATCAAAGCGCTAAAGACAGAACTCAAAAAGATTATTAGAACGGAGTATGGGCGCAAAAGCCTTTTTGGGATGAAAGATCCGAGGCTCGTACCGTTGCTCCCGTTTTATATGGAAGTATTCAAAGAATTAGGAATCAATCCATGTTTTGTCATAGTGCGAAGAAAGCCCATAGAAATATACCAATCATTAAAAAAGCGTAATGGCTTCTCGTACGAAAAAACGCTTGCGCTAACAGAAAAATATTTAAAGCTTATAGAGCTATACACGAGAAAAGCTCACCATAAATTTATTATAGAGTACGACGATGCTCTGTTAGATTACGGGGCATTTCTTTTAAATATTGGCAGGGTGTTTGAGATTAATTTTCTCGGAAAATCCAATACAGATTTCAAAAAAATAGACGCATTCGTGAGTCCGCGCCTGAAGCACCACACCATAAGCTACGATTCAATCATTATGTATAATCAGAAAGAAATAGGGCAGTTGAAAAGCAGGACTCATCTCATGATAGACGAAATAAGCCAAATGGAGAAAGAGATTAAACAAAAAGAAGGAGAAATTATAAAGAAAGAAGGAGAAATAAACAGTAAAAAAATAGATATCAGAAGATTGAATAATAAGGTCGGCGCAATTGAAAGCAGTATTACATGGAGGTTGAACAGGAAGCTTTCTGCAGTGTTTAGAAATAGTGGCGTCTTGAGCAAATATCTGATAAAAGTTGAAAACTTGATTGTAATGACTCTTAATAAGATGTTTCCTGTACGCCCTACTTCAGGTCACTCTTTGGGCAGAGACTTGTCTGTATTAGAAGAGAGCGCTATTGCAAGAAATATTCAAAGCGGCTCCTACTCGAAGGCAAATCGATACTATAAAGAGAAGGACCCCCTTGTATCAATCATAATATTGAATTTCAATCAATCTCTGCTGACAATAAATTGCCTCCATCATGTGTGGAGCAATGTGGAAGGACATGACTATGAAGTCATCGTGGTAGATAATGACAGTAATTATTCTGAGGTATCCATGCTCGAGAATTTCAAAGGCAAATTTCGTTTGATAAAGCTCGGGGTAAACAGATTCTTTGGTGAAGCAAACAACATCGCATCAGAAGAGGCAAAGGGGGAATATCTCGTCTTTTTGAACAACGACGCGTTTGTCAAAAATGGCTGGCTCGAGCCTTTGATTTCGTGCATAAATCACGAGCCGTTCTGTGGAGCTTGCGGCTCAAAGCTTATATATCCTGATGGAAGATTACAAGAAGCAGGAGCAGAAGTGTCGGCAGACGGCGGTGTTTTGCAAGTGGGGAAAAAAACAGGCGATCCGGCATCACCAGAGTACAACAGACAAAAAGCTGTCGATTACTGTTCCGCCTCTTCTCTTGCTGTCAAAAAAGACATATTCATGAAAGTCGGAGGATTTGACCTTATTTGGGAGCCACTTTATTACGAAGATGTCGATTTATGCTTCAAGCTGAAGCTTTTGGGGCTCAAGACATATTATTGCCCGCAATCCGAGGTTATACATATTGAGAGCGCTACCAGCTCTTTGGTCAGGAATGATTTGGGCCTGCATAATATTATAGAAATCAACAAATTAAAATTTAGAGAAAGATGGCTTTCTCGCAAAAAATTTGATCTAGATAGAAATAATGTGGCAGGGGGATTTTCCCCCAGAGCCAATTTGAAAAATATAATATTGTATTCCCCGTATCATATCATGATGGGCGGTGGAGAAAGATACATCTTTACATTAGCTAGTATTCTAAGCCGCGAGCATAATGTCTACATAATGTCTGAACACAGGTACAGTAGATTAAGATTCAGAAACATATTCAAGGAAATGGGATTACTGTTTGATAACATAGGATTGATTACTAGCGCGGATATTACCAAGGTAGGGAATGTTGATTTATTTTTTTGTCTAGGCAATGAGGTAGTGCCTCCATATGAGCCGATAGGAATAAAAAATGTTTTTATTTGTCAATTTCCTTTTTCAATAGAAAATAAACTAGATCTTTTAGAAAAGAGGAGGGTGTGGGTCGAGGGTTATGATCGGGTTGTTACATACTCTCTTTTTTCTAAGGCACATTATGAAAAGGCGCTTGTTAGATATGCTCTTGGTCAAAAAATAGTCGATGTCATCAATCCTCCAGTAGATGTGTATTCAGGAGAGATAAACAAAAAGAAAAAAACAAACATGATTATAAGCGTCGGTAGATTCTTCAGAGGGTCATATACCAAAGGGCATCTGCTCATGATAGATGTCTTTAAGAAGATGATTGATACTCATAGGATTAACGCGGAGCTTCATTTGGTGGGGGCTCTGCATCCAGAAGGCATCCATAGAGAATATTTTATGGAATGCAAAAAAAGAGCACAAGGATATCCTGTCTTTTTTCATACTAACGCTTCAGCTTCTTACCTCGAAAGCTTATATCAGGAGGCAAGCATCTATTGGCATGCGACCGGAGCGGATTCAAGTGAAAAAAATCACCCTGAGCATATGGAGCATTTTGGTATCAGCATCGTTGAAGCTATGTCCTACGGCTGTATACCGGTGGTTTTTGGCAAGGGTGGGCCGATAGAGATTGTGGATGATAAGAAGAACGGTATGCATTTTCTCTCTACTGACGAACTGATAGAAATATCAAGCAAGCTTATCTCCGGCACAGAGCGCCAAAGTATAGATTCTATGAGAGAATCCTCCGTATCAAAGTCAAAACTTTATAGCAACGAGGTATTCAAGGAAAAGGTGCTCAAGCTTGTAAAACACTCAATATGAATTTAGCCAGACGCTTGTATCCCAGCGTTTTAAGCTCCTTGGCATAAGAGATTGCTGTCTCTGTGCTTATCGGCCGGAAGAGGGGAGGTCTTTTCTCTGGCACGGATTTTTTGTTGTGCAGATTTAAAATTTTTTGATTATTATAATCAATATTTGAATAGTATCTGTCAAATTCGGAGCGCGAATCGTCATCAAATATTGTCGTAGGTCCCACCCAGTCGTTGTCCAATTTGCCAAGTAAGCCCCTAAATTCGTCAATCACGAAGCTATGCTGGCTTTGGTCCATTGATTTTTTGTTTAGAGCATGCTTGATTGCCAGCAATTTGCCGTTCAATGATTCATTGCGAATACCAGGATTCGTGATTTCCGGATTCAAGCCGATAATTTTTGAAAATAAAATGAAATTCTCATTAAAATCATTGCTGTACCAGTAGCAGTCAATATTTCTCACAAAGCCAGTATCGCGCCAGCGCTTGGCAATATTTAGAAAGTCGTACTCATGCTTAGATTCAGCTACAAAACTCTTTGGTTCGCCATCAAACTTATTGCTTTGGACCTGTTGTTTGAATGCGGAATCGCAAAGTGATATCTCGTCTCTAAAGCAATATACGATGTCTATATCATTGAAGTGTTTTTTAAGCATGGATAGAAATTCATTCAAAAGCTTTGGCGCGAAAAATACGGTCTTTTCAAGCATTTCAGACGAAAAGATCATGTTTGCTGATTGATTATGCTCTATCTCCCTTTCTAATTCGCTCATCTGCTTTTCAAATATTGATTTGTCTCCCGTCTCTTTTGATTTCAGCATGCTGAATACCAAAAAGTTGTGAGAATGATCATATATCCATTTGCAGGCGTATGGATAAAAGAATCCCTGTCTTCCGAGTGAGCGACGG
>DATDXX010000047.1:0-3180 GCA_036517135.1 Minisyncoccota bacterium
ATTTATAGCAGATGAGACTGGAGAAAAACTATTTCCACTTTCTTTTTCACTTTCCGAAAGATTACGAGAGTCAGCAAATGAATTCGGCTGTTCCCTAGAGTGTGTGATAAGTAATGTTTCAAAAAACGATTTTCTACGTCCTATATTTTCTGACAGGTTCCCGAATCACGCTTCCCAATTCGGCGATATATGGAGGGGTGCCATTGATGAAAAACTCATTGCATCACTTGCCACTTCAGCCCATGTCAAAACTACATCAGGTTATCCATTGACGGTAGAGGATAAGGTATTGGGTGTGCTAATACTTTCGTTAAACAGAGCATACGACAGCTTAAGTAAATTTGAGCAGGAATCAATCTCTAGCTTGGTGGAAGTGGTGGCTCTCGCGTTGGATAAAGCGCGCCTGTATCAAGAATTAGCTGAATCAAACAAGCGGCAAGAGGGACTTATTCACTTCATTAGTCATGAAGTAAAAGGATATCTTACAAAGAATGAGGCAACTTTTGCAGGAATTTTGGACGGGGATTATGGGGGGACAACAGAAGAGACGAAGACGTTGGCAACTAGTGCCTTAATAGATACAAAAAAAGGAGTGCTAACGGTTATGGATATTTTAAACGCTTCAAATCTAAAAAAGGGAACAGTAAAATACGAAACTAAATCGTTTGATATGAAAAAAGTTGTAACTGTAGTCATAGATGAGCAAATAAAAAATGCCGAAACAAAAGGTTTAACCCTAGCCACAAAAACTAGCGGGAATAATTTTGTCGTGCGGGCAGATGAGATGCAAATAAGGGACCATGTTATTCGTAATCTTATTGATAATGCCATAAAATATACTCCAAAAGGCACTATTACAGTTTCTTTGGAAAATCGAGGCAATAAAGTGCTTTTCTCTGTAAAGGACTCAGGCGTTGGTATAACAGATGAGGATAAAAAGCGACTCTTTACAGAAGGAGGTAAAGGTGAAGATTCTATGAGAGTAAACGCTTCTTCTACAGGTTACGGACTTTATATCGCAAAGCAAATTGTTGATGCACATAAAGGAAGGATTTGGGCAGAGTCAGAAGGCGCGGGCAAGGGCTCTACATTCTTTGTAGAACTTCCTCTATAGTTATTCATTCTTCCGCTTCGCTTTGATTTTTGCTACTATGTAGCTTATGCAAAAACGATTACTTTCTGGCATCAAGCCGACAGGGAGGACGCATATCGGCAATTATTTTGGCGCTCTAAAGCAATGGGTGGATTTGATGAACTCGGGCGAATACGAATGCTTTTGTATGGTGGCGGATTACCATACTCTCATCCTCATTCAAAACGCCGACGAGATGCGCAAGCTCACGCGCGACACCATCATTGATTACCTTGCCGTAGGCCTTGACCCGAAAAGAGTGACTATCTTCCGGCAATCAGATGTGTCGGCGCATACAGAGCTCGCTTGGATATTTGACACTCTCGTCACAGTGCCGTACCTAATGCGCGCCCATGCCTATAAGGATGCCGAGGCGCATGGCAAAGAAGTCAACGCAGGGACATTCAACTATCCCGTGCTTATGGCAAGCGACATTCTGCTCTACAGCCCGGATGTCGTGCCTGTGGGTCAAGACCAGAAACAGCATATAGAATACGCAAGGGACATCGCAGGGAAATTCAACAACGTTTTCGGCGATACATTCAAGCTTCCAAAAGAATTCATAATGAAGGAGGTGGCCGTCGTCCCAGGAATAGACGGCAGGAAGATGAGCAAAAGCTATGGCAACACTATTCCGCTTTTCGCGTCCGATGAGGAGATAGAGAAAGCTGTAATGAGCATCGTCACAGATTCGGGTAAAGACATCCCGGAGAATGTGTATGCGATACATAAGCTTTTGCGAAGCGAAGAGGATTTGAAAGGGATATATGCTGAACACAAAGGCAAATACAAGGCGCTCAAAGAAATTTTGATACAAGACCTGAAGGATTTCATCGGGCCGATGCGAGAAAAAAGGGAGTGGCTGGAGAGAGACGATAATTTGATACAAAGCGTAATCAAGGAAGGGGCAGAAAAAGCGAAAGCGATAGCGGATGCGAAATTATTGGAGGTGAAAAAGAAAATTGGAGTAATTTAGTAGAAAGTAGAAGGTAGAAAGTAGAGAGTAGGAAAGTGAAACAAATGCAAAGAATATTAATCAAAGATTTAAAAGAATATATCGGCAAAGAAATAACCATCAAGGGATGGGTGGATGTGCGGCGCGATCAGGGCAAGATGATATTTTTTGATTTTCGGGACAGGACGGGGTTCGTGCAAGGCGTGGTACTCTCCGGCTCTCCAGCAAAAGAAACGGCGGAAAGGGCTCGGCCAGAATGGGTGGTAGAGGTGCGTGGTAAAGTGAATCAAAGACCGGAGAAAAATGCACAGAGGGAAAAACAAAACGGCGGTATTGAACTTGAGATACTTGAAATAAAAGTGCTGAATGAAGCCGAAACTCCTGCATTTGATATTGGAAGCGATACGAGAGTAGTCGGCGAGGATGTGCGCCTAACGCATAGATATCTAGATCTTCGAAGCCAGCGTTTGCAAAAAAACATCCGCAACAGGCACAAAGTGGTGAAACTCATTCGGGACAGCTTGGATAAGGATGGATTTGTAGAAATAGAGACGCCGATTTTGACCAAATCCACGCCGGAGGGAGCGCGCGACTATATCGTGCCTTCGCGCCTTGAAAAAGGAAAATTCTACGCGCTTCCGCAATCTCCCCAGCAATACAAACAGCTCCTTATGACGGCCGGGTTTGAGAAGTATTTCCAAATCGCTCGCTGTATGAGAGATGAAGACACAAGAGGGGATAGACAACCAGAATTCACTCAGCTTGATCTTGAGATGAGCTTCCATACAGCAGAAGACACCATAAATCTCACAGAAAAGCTTCTGATTGAAATCGTAAAAAACATTTATCCGGAAAAGAAAATACAAAAAGCGCCTTTTCCTCGTATTTCCTACAGTGATGCGATGAAAAAATATAATACTGATAGACCAGACCTGCGCGAGGATAAAAGCAACCCGAACCTTTTGGCATTTGTCTGGGTGGTGGACTTTCCTCTATTCGAAAAGACGGATGCTGGCGCCTGGACATTTACTCATAATCCATTTTCTGCGCCAAAACCAGAGTATATAGAGAACCTTTTGGCAAAAAAAGATAT
>DATDXX010000048.1:0-5682 GCA_036517135.1 Minisyncoccota bacterium
CGCTGAAAGAAGGGTCAACAGTAACAGAAGCTGAACCGGTAGCAATAGTGATGACACCTGAACTGCTCGCAGCATATGCGGTGTCAGGATCGCCATCAACTTTTACAACAGCCAGATTCACGCCAACTTGAGCATCGTAGATGACAAGGTCAGCAGCCTGCTGAAGCGCGACCGTGACTGTGTAGCTTGCTCCTTTTACCACATCTGCGCGCAAGTCAATAGTGTGAGAACCAGTTGACAAGCTTACAGGAGCGGAAGAAAAGTCAAGCATTGCGTAGTTAGAGCCGGTAATAGAACCTATAGTAGCAGCATTGCCTGTAGCGACACCATCAACATAAAGTTTGATGTTGCCAAGAGCGTCTGAAGGAGCTGAACCCGTTAGACGGAAGTTCGCGCCTTTAAGCCAGACCGCTCGAGTGTTTACCTGAATAGGGTTGGACCAAACTGTATATGCGGAAGTTCCTGCATTGACTGTAGGTGTTCCCGTAACAGTCTGATTAGCGCTATTTACGACTACAGTAGCCAAACCGCCAGAACCGTAAGACATTTCATTACCCTTGAGATTTACAGTATTAGCTGTTTGGCCAGAGGCTGTAAAGCTAACCAGTGTAATACCGAGAGTGGAAGCATTTGTAACAACAGCGACATCTGCTCTAACAGAAATAACTTTTGAACCATTGACTGCGATACCTAGGTTGTTCATGGTCAATTGACCAACATTATTGAAGGAGAAACCGTCGGTAAGACGAACTGCTCCATCATATAAGTAGACATTTGACAATGTGTTTTGGTCAGAAATACCTGTGCGCTGAAGCACAACCGAGCTCAACGTACCTGCGCCTGAAAAGGTGAAGTGCGCAAGGTCAGCCGTAGCTTGATTGCCGATAATGTATCCGGAAGCCGGAGTATCGGACGATAGGGCAGCTGCGACAGGACCAGTCTGATTGTTTACCGCGCCAGTCGCGCATGATGCGCCAGTCGTAGGACTGAAACCGGAAGCTGAAGTACAGCCGGCTGGATAAGTCATTGTCACAGCTCCGCTTGCGCATGATGCGCCAGTGGTAGGGCTGTATCCTGCGGTTGATGTACAACCGACCGGTAAGCCCGCTGACATTGAACCACCGCCTGACCAAGCAGTATTTGATTTAGGGCCGAATACTCCATCGGCTACCAAACCTACGCTAGCCTGCCAAGCGACAACAGCGGCTTTGGTCTTAGGACCAAAGCTACCATCCGCAGATACGCCGACAGCGGCCTGCAGACATTTAACTTGGTCACCTTTAGAACCTACTCGCAAAGTACTAGTGATTGAGCAAGCAGTTTGAGCTGAAGCTGTCGTCGCAAACATTGCGAAAACGAAAGCCACAGCAACAGCCGACACAATCATAACTCCGAGAAGGTATTTTGATTTTAATATATTACTCATAAATTTTTCTAATTTTTCTACGCCATTAATTAGTTTCGACAAAACTAAAAGCGTATTTTTTCTATCTTTATTTTCTATCCGCTCAAGTTAACTAGTGACTAATAATTAAGTGATAATGAGAGCGAAAAAACAAATAAAGAACAGATGTTTACTTAATTGAAAACTGGACAAAAAGTTTATTCAATTTTCAATGACCATGCGTTCATTTTTACCAGATATCATTTGAGATTTTTTCGACGAAATCGCAAACGAGAATAAAGTAAAAACAAATATAATTGGTGAATACAGAAAACACAAAACGTGCCTCTATAAAACACAACTGTATTATTTTGACTAGTGAGGAGCGTACGCAAATCTATTTGCATAACGTCCGAACGACGTCAAAACAATGTACTCATTATAATATACCCGTACAAAATACAGCAATATATTATGTGGATAACTCCCAAAGTGGGATAAACCCTACAACCCCATGTTTACATACTCTTTACCAGAAAGCAAGAAGAAAGAATGCTAAATTTTAACAAAATACCTACTCCAACGCTTATCTCCTGTTTTGTCAAGAATACCGTTTTTGACCATAGACACCAATTCTCTCTGAAGTGTCTTTTCTCCACAAGAAACAAGTGCGCCGGAAGCCTTGGTTTTGATGTCCTTTATAGTAGCTCCATTTAAACTAATCTTTATGATAGCAATGATTTCTTCCCGTCTTTGTCTTTTAAGGACTTCAAATTCAAGGGTTGATTTTCTATCGGACACAATATTTCTATCAGACATAGAAACCTTGCTTAAGGCTTTCATGAGAGTGCTTCCCTTCTGAACGCCGATATGCTGTCTGTTTGGGGTAAAATCCGGCAAAGATGTTTCTTCTTGAAAAAATTCAAATAAATTTATTTTTTGATTTTTCTTTTGTGTTAAAATTCCAAGGTTGTTATAAGACTCTGTTATGGATTGATGTAATTCAAAAAATTCTTTTTTAAGGATGCCTGCATTCATTTCAGAAATAGTGTTGACGGCTGAAGCGATGTCTAGAAAGGATCTAATTTGAGATATTTTTGCCAGCGCGTTTGAGGGCGCGCTATACATGTCTGATATGATTTCTGTACCCAATGTCCGTAACTTATTTTTTAAAGGTTCATCTTTATCTATTATGTCCGTAACCATATAAAGCGCAGTAATAAGCTTAGTAGTTTTTGCATAAGAGACTGAAATAGACTGGTCCTTTATGATTATATCAAGGTCATTTGCGGAGTCCTTAAGACTTCTATTATCTGTCTTATTGATTAACATTTGTCCTTTATACTATAGGACAAACAGAAAAGCAAGATTGTACAAAAAGCAAAATTGCAAAACTTGTTGCAGGCGCACTTTTTGAGAGGTCTTGCGCAGGCCGACGGGCCGAGCAGTTCGCTCCGCGAGCACGCGGAGATAGATTGCCTATCAAAAAGTTGTGCCAAGAAAGAGTTTTGCAATTTTAAAAAAGCCGAGAAAATGTTTCTGCGCTAAAAATAAAAATATGTTAAAATGCTTGCATGGCGAAAAATGGAAAGAAGGAAAAGGATGACGACAAAGAATATTCCTCTAAATTAAAAAGGCAAACAAAGCACGGGATAATAGCAGTAATATTTTTCGTATTTGCATTATTTTTTTTAATGTCCGCATTCGGCATAGCAGGAGTCGCGGGAAAATTTATTTACGAAAAACTTTATTACCTTCTGGGTTTGGGCTACATACTTCTGCCCGCTCTTTTCATATTACTGGGCTCTTCTTTTGTAAAATCCGAGACTCCGGACATCGGATTTAGGAGCGCGACAAGCGGAATAATGTTTCTCCTCTCTGGACTCGGACTGATAGACATCGCATCTGGAAAACATTCGGGTGGACTTTTAGGCGAGCTCTTGTCCACGCCTCTCGTTTTATTATTTGATAATTACGCAAGCATTGTTTTTCTCGGCGCACTTTTAATAATCTCAATTCTGGTAATATTTGACGCGCAACTGGAACTGGCGCCGTTTTTAAAAAAAATTTGGGCATTTATCACAAGGAAAAAAATAAAACTTGACTCTGCTCTGGAATCCATCAATACAAATGAAAAAGAAGCCCCGACGACCGAAGATATTGATGTACCAACCGAAGATGTTACTCAGAGCGTTGGTAAAAAAATAAAAAAAGCTCTTGGTATCAATAAAGATGCAGCAAAAGAGGAAAGTGAAGAAGAAATGCCAATCAAAAAAAGACGTGGAGGGTTGATTTCCACTTATGTTCCTCCCCCGCTGTCCTTATTAGAAGAAGACCAAGGCAAGCCCAATACCGGCGACATAAAAGCTAATGCCAACATAATAAAACGCACACTTTTGAATTTCGGCATTGAAGTGGAAATGGATGAAATAACAATCGGGCCGACCGTTACCCGTTATGCCCTCAAACCCGCAGAAGGCATGAAGCTCTCGCGCATTATCGGCCTCACCAATGACTTGGCTTTAGCGCTAGCGGCGCACCCGATACGGATAGAAGCGCCGATCCCCGGAAAATCTCTAGTAGGCATTGAAATTCCAAACAGGGCAAAGTCATTGGTAGGCCTGGGCACACTGCTCGCGGATGAAAGATTCCAAAATTCTCCAAAACCTCTCACAATCGCGCTCGGCCGCAACATCGGAGGAAAATCGGTATTCGGCAACCTGGCCAAAATGCCGCATTGCCTCGTGGCTGGCACGACTGGCTCCGGAAAATCTGTCACTATCCACTCTATGATTACTTCCCTCCTATATAGGAATGGGCCGGATGATTTGAAATTTATAATGATAGACCCAAAGCGCGTAGAACTCACCCTGTACAACAATATCCCGCATTTGCTCACTCCGGTGATAACCGACGCGAAAAAAACAATTCTGGCCCTGAAATGGGCAGCCAAAGAAATGGATCGACGTTATGACATATTGGAAGCAGAATCGGTCCGGGACATAGAGTCTTATCATAATAATGTGTTTTTGGGGAAAAAGAGTCAAAATAAAACAAATGGCGAAGGTGCGGGAGAGATTAATGCCGACCGTCTGCCATACATTGTCATTATTATGGACGAGCTGGCAGATATCATGAGTTCTTATCCGAGAGAGCTGGAATCCGCCATCGTCCGCCTGGCCCAGATGTCCAGAGCCGTCGGCATACATTTAATCCTCTCTACCCAGCGCCCGGAAGTAAATGTTATTACCGGCTTGATCAAGGCCAATATCCCCGCCCGCGTCGCACTCAAGGTGTCTTCGCAGGTGGATTCACGCACTATTCTCGACGCTGGAGGAGCGGAAAAACTTTTAGGCGCGGGCGACATGCTCTATTCTTCAGGCGAAGCCCAGCCGGAACGCCTGCAGAGCGCGTTTATTTCGGAAACAGAAGTAAAAAAGGTCGTAAAATATTTAGCCGACAGCTATAAAGACGAAGTATCAGAAGAAATAACACTATCCGCAGGCTCTATCTCCGCCGATATAAGTATTTTTGAAAGCACATTGGAAGACGAAGAAAATGATGACGATGACGAACTGTATGAAGAAGCCCGGGCAATTGTGATGGAAGCAGAGCGCGCGTCCACCTCATATCTGCAAAGAAAATTAAAATTAGGATATGCTAGAGCGGCACGCCTGATGGACCGCCTTGAAGAAAAAGGAGTCATAGGCCCGGGAGACGGCGCCAAGCCCAGAGAAGTATTGGAGAAAATCACCCGTGATGAAAATGGAGAAAATGTAATGTCCTAGCGGGGATTGCTTTTATTCAGGTCCTCGGTTCTCTGGGTCCCCTACCCCAGCCAGACCATTCATAAAAGCAATTCCCGCTAAACATATAATATGAACACTAATGCGAAGAAAATAGTTAAAATAGCCAGCCTCTCTGTTTTTTTTCTTCTTATTATTATATATGCTTTTTTTCGCTCTCATGACCTGATTTTCGGAGTAAAAATAAAAAATGTGAATATAATAGACGGAACAAAAGTCACAAATAGCGTTATGCAAGTGACAGGAAATGCGAAAAATGCGATAAATCTGACTTTAAACGGAAGGGAAATTTCAATAGACGAGAATGGCAATTTTAGCGAGACAATTGCGCTTTTGAGCGGATATAATATAATCAACATCAAAGCGCAAGACAAGTTTGGTTATATTGATGAGAAAAATTATAAACTAATCTACGAGTTTGCGCAGCGCTAAGATGGACGGTTGCGCTGCGTGATTTCGCAAAATCAATGCTAAAGAAAAAAGAGAAAAAAG
>DATDXX010000049.1:0-6856 GCA_036517135.1 Minisyncoccota bacterium
GATATCGTGATGGTGGCTGGGCTCACGGATGTGTATATCGGCGACACGATTACCGACAATGAAAACGCCAAGCTTCTCCCCTCAATACATATAGACGAGCCGACGATAGCTCTTGATTTCCTTGTGAACGACTCGCCTTTCGCAGGCAAGGAAGGCAAATTCGTGACTTCCCGCCAGATAAGGGACCGCCTAGAAAAAGAATTAGAGGTGAATGTGGGGCTGAAAGTGGACTTCGCTTCAATAGAAGGATTTAAAATTTTGGGTCGGGGAGAGCTTCATATCGCTATACTTCTTGAGAATATGCGCCGGGAAGGATTTGAAATACAGGTGTCAAAGCCGGAGGTCATAATCCATGAAGAAAATGAACAAAAGATGGAGCCGTACGAGGAGACGATTATCGACACGCCGGATGAATTTGCGGGTAGCGTGATAGAAAAGCTTGGCAAAAGAAAAGGAATAATGACAAATATGAAGCAGGGCGACGGCCATACACGGCTTATTTTTGAAATACCTACTCGCGGGCTTCTGGGGTACAGAAACGAATTCACTATAGACACCAAAGGCGAGGGCATACTTTCTTCACGATTTGTAGAATTCCGCCCCTATGCAGGAGAGATAGAGCACAGGGATACAGGAGCGATGATATCAATGGAGACGGGCAAAGCTCTCGCCTACTCCCTCTGGTGCCTCCAAGACAGAGGCCAGCTTTATATCCCCGCGGCGACGGAAGTGTATGCGGGAATGGTGATTGGCAATACTTCCAAAGGCGAGGAGATGGATGTGAATCCGACAAAAAACAAGAATTTGACCAACGTGCGCTCATCAGGAAACGATGAGGCGCTCTATCTCGTGCCTCCAATCACAATAGATATAGAGAAGGGATTGGAAATAATGAGTGACGACGAGTATATGGAGATTACGCCAAAATCCGTCCGCCTCCGCAAAAAATTCCTCTCCAAAAACGAGCGAGATAAAAATAGAAAGAAAGCCTAGTCCAATTTATCGTCTCAATGTCTTTGGGTCAATGTTGTGAGACTTCTGCACTTCATATCTGCTACCGTGCCCGCTTTTTAATTTAGTACACTCTTCTATTTCCAAGTGGTCTATAAGATTGCTATTTCCTATCGCTCCGACGACAGCTTCTGTAGCAGTGGAAATATCAATCTTCGCACCAACTTCAGTCTCAACTTGAAAAAACCAACCGCAATCGCGCGTGCCATCTGCAGCAGATAAACACTGTGGGAAAATACCATCACGGACTCGCAAAACTCCTATTTCGCTCCCATTGTGTAGAATCTTCTTACCATTTAGCATTTTAAATGGATTTTCAATACCCGAAATAGCCTCTGTGTCCCCTCTTTTTTCATAGAGTTCTTCGGATTTGGGATATTTATGTCTTATATCAAAATAAAAAAACATTTGGCCCTCTTCGATGCTTTCGAGCTGTACAGTAACAGGTGCGGCCTTTGATCCTAACACCATTTTCTCAACTCTTACCCTTACATTTGGATTCTGATTTTCCACAGTCAAATACTACCATCCTTATGAATTTTTGTCCTTTTTATAGAAAACGCCAGCGCGGGAACTCCTAATTTCTTGCCGAGATTGTGAGCTAAAGAGCGCATATATGTACCGGCAGAGCATTTAACCTTTATTTTAACAACCTGATACTTGTTTTTGCCACCTTTGAGATTTTTATGCCAAAGAGCGAGGATTAGCTTCTGCCGGAAATCGCCATTTACTTTTGAGACTCTTTCTTCGATAGTAGAAAGAAGTTTTTTTGCACCTATTTTTCTTTGCCCGAGAAATTTTATGGAATATATCTCGACATTCTTTGAAAAGGTACTATTTCCTACCATAGTAGAAAGTAGTACCTTTTTTATATTCTTTGACGAATACTTCGGATATTTCTGCACAAACTTACCGACAAAAGCATTGAGTGCCGTCTGGAGGTTCAACCTCGGGAGCTGCTTGGAGGTTGAACCTCCAAGTGAATCGGCGACTTTGCCGAGTATATCGTAAGAATCTGTAGCAAATCCAAAAAGGATTTCCACTATATATTCTTTGTCTAAACAAAGATATTTCTCCTTTTGTTTACATTCTTCTCCTGCCAAGACCAACAAGAGGCCTTCTGCCATCGGGTCCAGCCGACCAGCATACGTCATGGGTACATCTTTGTATTCTGGCTTCGTTGCTTGGAAGCGCTTTATGCATTCAAGCGGGGTCTCACCTATTTGTTTTTGCAGCGTCAGCACAGATTGTATTTGCGGCATATATTGGTAAAATACACTGATATGGCTGAAAAGCAAAATAAGCTAGGCACAGAATGCTACAAGGGCGTCAGGGATTTCTATCCTAAAGACATGGCAGTGCAAAACTATATCTTCGGAGTGTGGCGGAAAGTGGCCGAGGTGTTTAAATATCAGGAATATAGCGCATCGATTCTCGAATATGCAGAGCTCTACCGGAGCAAAGGGAGCGAGGAGATAGTGAACGAGCAGATGTATCTCTTTAAGGATAAAGGCGACCGCGAGGTGGCGCTCCGCCCGGAGATGACGCCATCGCTTGCACGCATGATTGCCGCGAGACGCAAGGGCCTCAAGCTCCCCTTGCGATGGTACTCAATACCAAATTGTTTTAGATATGAGAGGCCGCAGAGAGGCCGCCGCCGAGAGCACTGGCAATTAAATTGCGACCTTATGGGAATATCCGGCATTGAGGCAGAAGCAGAGATAATCACCATCGTATACAAAATAATGAAAGAGTTTGGAGCAAAAGATACTGACTTCTCGATACGCCTAAGCAGTAGGAAGGCATTGCCAAAAGGAACGGATATGGAAACGGTTCGTAGAATAGATCGTGGTGAGAAAATAGATATTAAGATAGAAGAAAATGAAGAAATAAAAACTCTCATAAAAAAATTAAAGGAAACGGGCGTAAATAATGTGGAGTTTGATCCCAGAATTGCGCGTGGGTTTGATTACTACACCGGCGTGGTGTTTGAAGTGTTTGATACAAATCCCGAAAATCGCCGTGCGCTTTTTGGCGGTGGCCGATATGATAATTTGCTTGAAATGTTCGGGGTAGAGCCGCTTCCGACCGTAGGATTTGGCATGGGAGATGTGACTATTCGTGATTTCCTAGGGACGCACAAGCTACCTCTTTATCAGGAGATATCAAGTCAGACTTGATATCTCAAATCTGACTTGAGATGCGTAAAATAGTATTTGACATTGAAACGAGGAATATCTTTGACGATGTGGGCAAGGCGGACCCGGCGCTTTTGGATATTTCTATCGTCGGTGTATATGATTATGAAACCGACAAGTACACGAGCTATCTAGTGGAAGAGCTCCCGAAGCTTTGGCCATTGATAGAGCAGGCGGAGCTACTCATAGGATTCAATAGCGATCACTTTGACATTCCCCTTTTGAACAAATACTACAATGGCGACATCACAAAAATAAAAAGTTTGGACATCTTGGCAGAGGTCAAAAAATCGCTCGGCCGACGCGTGGGCTTGGGCAACATCGCCGAGGCGACCTTGGGCTACGGCAAAAACGGCCATGGTCTCCAAGCCATAGAATGGTGGAAAAAGGGCGATATAGAGAGCATAAGGAAGTATTGCCTCCAAGATGTGAAGGTGACTAAAGAAATATACGAATACGCATTAAAGCACAAACTTCTCAAATATAAAGATGGAGAATTGATAAAAGATGTTATAATTGATACTTCAAAATGGGACATTATAAATAATTCGGCAATGACTTTTTCATTGCCATTTTAATAAATTTAAACAAACATGGATACTTCAAACAAGTCTACAAATAATTTCGCGATTCCTGTGGCAATTGTTATTGCAGGAGCGTTAATCGCTGGTGCAGTTTTTTTCTCTAACTCAGGACAAGGCGTGCCGGACGGAACAGTTCCAGGCGAGGCAAAAGTGCAGGCATTAGAGACGGTGCTCTCCAAAATCGCCAAGGCATCCGGTATAAACACGAAAGATTTTGACAAATGCTTGGCTTCCGGTAAATATACACAAGCGATATCCGATAGCGTAGGTAAAGCAGGAGCGACAGGAGGCAACGGTACTCCGTGGACGATCGTAGTGAGCGATTCTGGCAAGAAGTACCCAATCTCTGGTGCACAATCCATCGAAGGAGTAAAATCTGTAATCGACACCGCGCTAAAAGAGGGTGATCCTAGTGCTGCGGTTACTGCAGCAGTATCGAGAAGTGGTATGAGCGCAGCGGAGGTGGCAGTAGCAAAACAAAATCTCGAAAAAACTCTTCCTAATATGGTAGCTGTCACATCTGCAGACCACATCAAAGGAAGCTTGAGCGCGTCAGTGAAAATTGTAGAGTATTCTGATCTAGAGTGTCCTTTCTGCAAGAGATTCCATACCACGATGCAGGAAGTGATGAATACTTACAACAAAGATGGTAAAGTGGCCTGGGTGTTCAGACACTTCCCTTTGGCCCAACTCCACTCTAAAGCTCCTAAGGAAGCCGAGGCGACCGAATGCGCGGCAGAGCTCGGCGGCAACGACGGATTCTGGAAATTTGTGGACAAGATAAACGAAATCACTCCCTCCAACAACAAGCTAGACCAAGCCCTTATATAGCGAGCAATATTCGCAATTCTTATCAGTACAGGTTTCACCCCGAAAATCCAATCGGTAAATCGACAAGAGTGACTTTCTTATCGTTTCTTCTATTTTCGCTTTGTCAGTGTCATTTAGTTCAAATGTCTCGGAAAGAACTTTCCCTCGTTCGGGCATGAGAAATGTGAGCGTGCCCGACTCTACATTACAATCTTTTTTCGTATTTTCCAGAAGGAATTTGTAGAATTGGAGCTGGCGCATTTCATCTCCGTCGCTGTTTTTTGTCTCTCCCTTTATTTCATTTCTTGTCATTCGTTTCTTCGTCTTGAAATCAATCACTCGCGTCCTTCCATTTGTCTCTTTCGATAAATCAATTTTGCCCGTGACTGTTATTCCAAAATCGTCCCTGCCATCCTTCACCCGATACACAAAGGCCTCTGAATTTTCTACAGATATCTTCTCACCTTTTTTGAATGGCACGAACGAATCGGCATAGGCAAAGATACTCCTTTCCGCCTTCTCAAGGGCGACGGGTAGATCGCTTGCGGTGAACGGCTCGGCCAAAATACATTGATTTATAAGCCTTTTTAGCTCTTTTTTGCCGAGCGCCTTTCCCTTTTTGGCGTTGATATGGAAAATTTTCAGAGCGTTGTGACATGCTGTGCCAAGAAGAGCACTCCATTCCGTCGGCTCCGGCACCAAAAGCAAATTCCTTGCGACATATTTCCACGGGCACTTCAGGAAATTGTTGAGCGCGGAGACCGAAAAATTTCTCGTGAGAAATGCCTCGCGTAATATCCGCTTATGTGTAGGTGGAAGAGCTATGTCAGGCAAATCTGCTCTGACGCTCTCTTTTGGATGCACGACTTTCTGGGCAAACTTCGGATCTATTTGAGAAAGGAGAACGCTGGGAGAAGTGTCGCCTCCTTCGTCTCCCGTCAAAGAATAAGATATGCTCGCGTGTTTCTTGGCGCGAGTGAGCGCCACATATAGAAGACGCCTTTCTTCGGCAAGCTCCGTGTCCACGCCGATGCCGGGTATTCGCAAGAGGTCTCCCCTTTTGCTCGTGCCCTCAAATCTTTTGGATACGGCGTCTATAATAAACACATAATCATATTCAAGGCCCTTAACGCGGTGTATGGAAAGGAGCTCTACATTTGCTTGCATTTCTGCGCCGGAAGCGAGAGGCGCCAAATTGTGCTTTTCCAAAAATTTCAAATGCTCCACCAAATCATCAAGTGTCGCTCCTCTGTTTTTTTTTGTGAGCTCTCCGGCTTCCTCGTATACGGCTCTCAAAGCATCATACTCAAAAGTAGAGCGGCCCTTTTTAATCTCGTCTTTTATTTCTCTCAAAAATTCAAGGACCGGCATCCTTTTGGCTTTGGCAATAAGCTCCTTTACCCTTCGACCGGTACTGCTTAGAAGAAAGAGCGCTGCGAAATCGCGTCTCTGCGATTTCGCAGCATTTGCTAAAGCAATAACATCCGCAATATCTGCCCCAAAGTATCCGGCGTAGAGAGCTTTGAGAAGAGCTCCATCATATGGATTCGTGAGCGCTTCAAATAGATAAATAAGTTTCTGATAATGAAAATCAGAAAAAATCGAGCGCTCGCCCTTGATGCTGAATTCCACTTTTTCTCTCTCCAGATATGGAGCGATGTCAAAAAGCGCTTTGTTGCCCCTTGCTATTATTGCTATCGTTTCCCTGTTGCCCCTTTTGGAAATGATTTCTTTGACCTTTCTTGCAATATCAAAGAGCTCCAATGTGTAATCCGTATATTCCCCTATCTCTAGCTTTTTTTCCTCATACCTCACATTGGCTACAAGCCTCTGATGCGTGCCGCCGTCCCTTGATATAAGAGAATGGCTGGCGTCAAGGATTATCCTGTGCGAGCGGTAGCTTTGATCTAGCGTAATTTTTTGAGCACCTTTGAATTCGCGTGAGAAATTGTAGAAGTGCTCCAGAGACGCTCCTTGGAAGCGAAAGATGGATTGCTTGTCGTCCCCCACCACAAAGACATTCGGCTTTTCTAGCCCTTCTGCTTTGAAGAGCTTGAGGATTTCGTTCTGTGCTCCGTTAGCATCCTGATGCTCATCGGCAAGCACAAATTGAAAGCTTTCACGCATTCCGCTTGCCATGTCCGGATTATCCTTGAGGGCCTTTATGAGCTCCAAAATCGCATCGTCAAAGTCGTAAAGAGAGCGCTTTTGGAGCTCCTTTTCATAAAGCTCGTACACCCTTGCAAATTCGCC
>DATDXX010000050.1:0-3148 GCA_036517135.1 Minisyncoccota bacterium
ACTTCTCTCGCAAATGGAGAATATTTTAAAAATTGATGTGGCGGAAGACGAATTCCCGAACGAAATTATTCTCGAAGTCCGCGCGGGCGCAGGAGGAGATGAGGCGTCAATATTTGCTGAAGAATTATCCGATATGTATCGCGGATATTCTGCGAAGGAGGGCTGGCAGTGGAGTGTTGTCGCTGAATCCAAGAGTGATGCCGGCGGATACAAAGAAGCGTCATTTGAAGTGCGTGGCAGGGATGCATACAAGAAGCTTCGATTTGAGACGGGGGTGCATCGCGTCCAGCGCGTGCCAGCCACAGAAAAGAGCGGCAGGATTCATACCTCTACCGCGTCCGTGGCAATCCTCCCGATGAGGAAGCACACGAAAATAGAAATCAAAGACACTGACCTGATGATAGAGACATCTCGCTCGGGAGGCGCTGGCGGGCAGAATGTGAACAAAGTGGAGACGGCAGTGCGCATCGTCCACAAGCCGACAGGGCTTGAAGTGCGGAGCCAAGCGGAAAGGAGCCAGCAGAAAAACAGAGAGAAGGCGATGTCTATCCTCGCCGCGAAGCTTGATGAGAAACAACGCGCAGAAGATGACGCTAAATATTCTAAAGACAGGAAGGAGCAAATCGGCACAGGAATGAGAAGCGAAAAGATAAGGACCTACAACTTTCTTCAAGACAGAATCACAGACCACCGCATCAAAGAGAGCTGGCACAATCTGCCGACAATAATGCAAGGCAATATTGAAGAAATAATTGATATCCTCCAAGAAAAATCCAAATCGGGCTTTGAGGCGGTAGGGGAGGAGGAATAAAAATACCGAGACGCGTTCGTCTCGGTGTCTGATTTAGTGAGAATCATCGGATCAGATGATACCCGCTTCAAGCGCTTGCTGGAAGTGTTCATTTGCCAGTTTTGCTCTGGCGGCGAGCACTTTGCGAGCCTTTTCTGGATCGCGAGGAACCTGATGAGGCTCGAATGCGACGATGCCCATATCCAAAGCGATTTTTTGGACCTTCTCTGCGTTTTGCCTGTCTGTTTTTCTTGCCATATATTCAGGTTGGTTTGAAGACGAAAAGAACCTCTTTTGTATGAATTATACATTGTTTGCATTTATAAGCTCCATTTGATACAGTATCGCGACATATGGCGGATCAAACAGAAGTCAAATTACCACAGAATATCGAAGAAATGCTTAAAGCAGGAGCGCATTTTGGGTTTTTGAAAAGCAGGCGCCACCCTTCCTTCAAATCATACATCTGCGGCACGAAGAATATGACGGAAGTCATTGACCTTGAAAAGACGGACGAGCTTTTGAAGAAGGCAGAAGAATTTGTAGAAAGTATCGCAAAAAATAAAAAGACCATACTTTTTACGGCGAGTAAGAATGAGGCAAAGGATATTGTAAAAAAATTCGCGGAAGAACTTGGAATGCCATATGTGTCCGGAAGATGGATCGGAGGCACTCTTACTAATTTCGGAGAAATAAAAAAGCGCGTGGCTCGGCTTAATGACTTAACGCAGAAGCGCGAAAAAGGCGAACTTATGAAATACACCAAAAAAGAGCGTCTGATGTTTGACAGAGAAATTGAAAATCTAACCGAGTTATTTTTCGGACTAAAAGGGCTAGAAAGGATGCCGGAAGCAATATTTGTAATTGATCCCAGAAAAGAAAACATTGCAGTTGCCGAGGCGAATAAGACAAAAGTGCCTGTAATCGCTCTTGCATCAACTGATTGCGACATTGCTTCAATTTCATTTCCAATACCCGGAAACGATGCATCTAAAGCTAGTATCGAGTATTTTGTATCACACATCACGAATGCTTACAAAAAAGGTTTAGAAGCCGCAGTTGTTTAGTCTGAAATATTTTCTTACTACTTTCCACTATCAACTTTCTATTTTCAATTTATGATAACTACAGACCAAGTCAAAGAGCTTCGGAATAAAACCGGAGTCTCAATTATGCAATGTAAAAAGGCGCTTGAAGATGCGGGCGGAGATGCAGAGAAGGCTTTAGTGCTTTTGAAAAAGAAAGGAGTAGAAATTGCTGGTAAAAAGTCTGACAGAACTCTCGACGCTGGCGTTATAGCATCATACATACACTCAAACGGAACCATAGGCGCTCTTGTGGAGCTTTGGTGTGAGACGGATTTCGTGGCAAAGAATGAGGAGTTCAAAGCGCTTGCAAAAGACATTGCGATGCAGGTGACGGCCGCGAATCCGGAATTTCTCTCAATGTCTGATGTGGACGAAAAAGCAAAAGAAAAAGCAAGAGAAGTTTTTGCAAAGGAGGTAGAAGGTAAGCCAGAAGGTATGAAAGAGTCAATCCTAGATGGGAAGTTAAGTGCCTATTTTAAGGACATGGTGCTTCTGGAGCAGTCTTTTATAAAAAATGGGGATCACACCGTGGCCGAAATGCTGTCAAATGCCGTGCAGAAATTCGGCGAGAAGATAGAGATAGGCAGGTTTGCCAGATTCACAACAACAAGGTAAAATAGCGCCATGGTGGCCATAATCATATTCTTCGTATCGCTTTTGGGTGTAGTATTCATCTTTCTCAACAAAAAAAGAGAGATAGAGACAGGCAGACCCTATCTGCGTCTTGTTTTCGGCTCCGATTTCCATCTGAAAAGAGGTATTGAAAGCGCCACAATATCCGTCAAAGGTATGCCGCGGCGCGCAGCCCAGGCAACGGCATTCTACGCAGTCAAGCACGGTATGAGCGCGTTTGAAAAGTTGAAGGCGCTCATTCGTCCAAAGATTGCACACATAATCGATGCCGTCCGAGGCAAAAACATCCCCACCAACAAGGGCTCCGTGTCAGTTTTCTTGAAAAATATTGGTGAGGATAGGGATAAGCTCAAATAATCTGCCGGGGTAGCTCAATGGTAGAGCAACGCTTTTGTAAAGCGTGGGTTGGAGGTTCAAGTCCTCTTCCCGGCTTCGAAATTATTTACTTTTCGTTGTGGTGGAGGTCGTGGTGGCGAGCTTGGGATAATGCGAGAGGAGCGTCGCTTCCAGGGCGTCTCTTTCTTGGAATCCGTTCAGCACTTCGCGGTCTATGACGATGGCGGGCAAATCGTTTTTGATTTTGAGCATTGATTTCAATGTCTTTACCGCAGAAAGCTCCAGATTGTAATCAAAAGAA